>NZ_JASCXP010000009.1:0-43225 GCF_030010695.1 Nocardia sp. CC201C | reverse complement strand
GCCCGGAGCGCAGCGGAGGGCAAATATACACAGCATCGACCGCCTGGATCTGTCGGCCTACAGCGACGCCCCGCTGACCGACGCGGAACGCCGTGCGCCGCTGGCCCCGTCGAATATCGCGTACGTGATCTTCACCTCCGGTTCCACCGGTCGCCCCAAGGGCGTCGCGGTGAGCCACGAGGCCATCGTCAACCGCCTCGTCTGGATGCAGGCCGCCTACGGCCTCACCCCGGACGACGTGGTGCTCCAGAAGACCCCGGCCACCTTCGACGTGTCGGTGTGGGAATTCTTCTGGCCCTTGCAGATCGGCGCGACCCTGGTCGTCGCCAAGCCGGACGGCCACCGCGACCCCGCGTACCTGGCCGAACTCGTCACCGCGCACGGCGTCACCACGGCGCACTTCGTGCCGTCCATGCTGTCGGTCTTCGTGGCCGAGGATCGTGCCGCCGAATGCACCAGTCTGCGCCAGGTTTTCGCCTCCGGTGAGGCGCTGCCCGCGCCGACCGCGCAGAAGTTGCGCGAGCTGACCGGTGCGAAGCTGCACAACCTGTACGGCCCCACCGAGGCCGCGGTCGACGTCACCTTCCACGAGGTGACCGACGCCGACATCGCCTCGGTGCCGATCGGTGCGCCGGTCTTCAATACCCGGGTGTACGTGCTGGATTCGCGGCTGCACCCGGTCGCCCCGGGTATCGCGGGTGAGCTCTACCTCGCGGGCGTGCAGTTGGCGCGCGGCTACGTCGGCCGCCCGGATCTGACCGCCGACCGTTTCGTGGCCGATCCGTTCGGCACCGGTGAGCGCATGTACCGCACCGGCGACCTGGTGAAGTGGACCGACGTCGGCGAGCTGGAATACCTGGGCCGCACCGACTTCCAGGTGAAGCTGCGCGGTCTGCGCATCGAATTGGGCGAGATCGAATCCGCGCTCACCGCGCTGGACGCCATCGCGCAGGCGGTGGTCGTGGTGCGCCACGACGACCGCCTCGGCGATCAGCTGGTCGGCTATGTCATCCCGGCCGCGGGCCAGGTCGTCGACAGTGAATCGGTGCGCGCGGCCCTGGGCGACGAGCTGCCCGGCTACATGGTGCCGTCCGCCTACGTGGTGCTGGACGCCTTCCCGCTCAACGCCTCCGGCAAGCTGGACCGCAAGGCGCTGCCCGCGCCGGTGTTCGAGGCCAAGGTGTTCCGGGCCCCGTCCACCCCGATCGAGGAGATCGTCGCCAACACCTTCTCCGACGTGCTCGGCCTCGGCCGGGTCGGCGTGGACGACGACTTCTTCGAACTCGGCGGCAACTCGCTGATCGCCACCCAGGTCACCGCCCGCATCGGTGCGGCCCTGGACACCCGGCTCGCGGTGCGCGACCTGTTCGAGGCGTCCACCGTGGCGGCGCTGGCCGCTCGCGTGGAACGCAATGCCGGATCCGGACGTGCCCGCCCGCGCCTGGTGGCGGGGGAACGGCCGCAGTCGATTCCGCTGTCCCCGGCACAGCAGCGCTACTGGTTCCTCAATCAGTTCGACACCAGCACCTCGGCGGTGGACAACATCCCGCTGGCGGTGCGACTCACCGGCACCCTGGATCTCACCGCGCTGGAGGAGGCCATCGGGGATGTCATCGCCCGCCACGAGGTGCTGCGCACCATCTACCCGGGCGGTGCGGCCGGACCGCGGCAGGAGATCCTGCCGGCCTCGCAGACCGATCTCATGCTCGTCCCCGAGGGCGTGCGTGAGGAGGGCCTACTAGGCAAGATCGTCGAATTCGCCATGACCACCTTCGATGTCACCATCGAGGTGCCCATCGCGGTGCGGCTGTTCCGCATCACCGATGCCCCGGCCGAAGAACACGTACTGGCCTTCACCGTCCATCACGTCTCCGCCGACGGCTCCTCCATGGGCCCGCTGGCACGCGATGTCATGGCCGCCTATATGGCGCGCGTGGAGGGCGACGCCCCGAGCTGGGCTCCGCTGCCGGTGCAGTACGCCGACTACGCGCTGTGGCAGCGCGAGGTGCTCGGCTCCGAGGACGACGCCGAATCGCTTGCCGCACAGCAGGTCGCCTACTGGAAGCAGGCCCTGGCCGAGCTGCCCGACCAGCTGGAGTTGCCCACCGACCGCCCGCGCCCGCCCGCCCAGTCCTTCCACGGCAAGGCGCTGCGCTTCGATATCGACCCGGAGCGGCACGCCCGCCTGCACGAACTGGCCCGCGCCAACAACGCGTCGCTGTTCATGGTCGTGCACGCCGCGCTGGCGGTGCTGCTGTCGCGCCTGTCCGGCACCGACGACATCGCGGTCGGCACCCCGATCGCGGGCCGTGGTGAGCGGGAACTCGACGATCTCATCGGCATGTTCGTCAACACCCTGGTGTTCCGCACCAGGGTGGACGGCGGCGCGACCTTCGCCGAGCTGCTGGCCGAGGTGCGCGAACGCGACCTGGAAGCCTTCGCCCATGCCGACGTGCCGTTCGAACGGCTCGTCGAGGTGCTGAACCCGGTGCGCTCCACCGCCCGCAACCCGCTGTTCCAGGTGGGCCTGTCCTTCCAGAACCTGGCCGAGACCAGCTTCCAGCTGCCCGGTCTGCACGTGGCCCCGGTCCAGTTCGAATCGCAGCTGGCCAAGACCGATCTGCACGTGACGCTCTACGACCGGTACGCCGAGGACGGCACCCCGGCCGAGATCCTCACCGAATTCGGTTACGCCACCGATCTGTTCGACGAATCCACGGTGCGCGGCTTCGCCGACCGGTTCCTGCGGGTGCTCGACGCCGTGCTCGCCGACACCGCGGTGCCGGTCGGGGAGATCGACCTGCTGGACGCGGCCGAGAGCGAGCGCATCCTGCGGGCGTGGAACGACACCGCGCAGCCGGTGGACCGCGACGCCACCCTGGTGTCGCTGCTCGATGCCAGCGTGGCCGCCGATCCGAAGTCGGACGCCATCGTGGCCGACACCGCCGAAGGCACCGTCACACTGACCTACGCCGAACTCGACGCGCGGGTCAACACCCTGGCCCGCCACCTCATCGAGCGCGGCATCGGCACCGAAGACCGGGTGGCCCTGGCCATTCGGCGCTCGGTGGACCTGGTCGTCGCCATGTACGCGGTCGCCAAGAGCGGTGCCGCCTATGTGCCGGTCGACCCGGACCAGCCCGCCGAACGCGTCGGCTACATCCTGGAGACGGCCGCCCCCGCCGCCGTACTCACCACGGGCCGTGAGGGTTTCACCACCGACGTGACCGACGTGGTGCGCATCGACGAGATCGACCTGTCCGCCTACCCGACCGCGCCGATCACCGATGGCGAGCGGGTGCGCGCGCTGACCGCCGCCAACACCGCCTACGTCATCTTCACCTCCGGTTCGACCGGCCGCCCCAAGGGCGTCGCGGTGCCGCACGGTGCGGTGGTCAACCAGCTGCTCTGGAAGAACACCGAATTCGGGCTCGACCCGGCCGACGCGGTGCTGCTCAAGACCGCCGCCACCTTCGACCTGTCGGTGTGGGAGTTCTGGTCCGCCGCGGCCTGCGGTGGCCGACTCGTCATCGCACTGCCCGACGGGCACAAGGATCCGGCGTACCTGAACGAACTCATGGCCCGGGAGTGGGTCACCACGCTGCATGTGGTGCCGTCCATGCTCGACGCCCTGCTCACGGCGGGCTCCGGGACGCCGCATCCGGAGGCCGCGAGCGGCGACGCGCAGCGAGTCGGGCTGCCGGATTCGCTGTGGCGGGTGCTCGCCATCGGTGAGGCGCTGCCCGGTTCGGTCGCGCAGCGGGTGCGCCGCGCCTGCCCGCGCACCGAGCTGTTCAACCTGTACGGCCCCACCGAGGCCGCGGTGTCCATCACCAGCCACCGGGTCACCGACGCCGACGAGATGTCGGTGTCCATCGGTGCGCCGGAATGGAACAGCCGGGTGTACGTGCTGGACGCGCGACTGCGGCCGGTGCCGGTGGGCGTCTCCGGTGAGCTGTACCTCGCCGGTGACCAGCTGGCGCGCGGCTACTTCGCGCGACCTGATCTCACCGCCGACCGCTTCGTGGCGAATCCGTTCGAGGACAACGGCTCCCGCATGTACCGCACCGGCGACCTGGTCGCCTGGACGGAGAACGGCGAGCTGGAGTACCGGGGCCGCACCGACTTCCAGGTGAAGATCCGCGGCTTCCGCATCGAACTCGGCGATATCGAGGCCGCGCTGCTGCGCCAGGACGTCGTCGCGTCCGCCGCCGTCGTCGCCCACCACGATCCGAGCGTCGGCGACCGCCTGGTGGCCTACCTGGTGAGCGCTGCGTCGAGTACGGCGTCCACGGGACCCTCCGTGGTTACGCAGGCTGCCTCCTCCGGGTCCGTCGTTACCGCCGGTGGCGAGATCGACAAGCGCGCCCTGCAATCCGCACTGTCGGCCGAACTGCCGTCGTACATGGTGCCGTCGGTGTTCATGCAGCTGGATGTGCTGCCGCTGAACGCCAATGGCAAGCTCGACCGCAAGGCGCTGCCGGAACCCACCTTCGAGAAGGCGGTCTTCCGCGCCCCGGTCACTCCGATCGAGCAGATCGTGGCCGCGGTGTTCACCGAGGTGCTGCGCGTCGAGGGCACCGCCCGCATCGGCCTGGACGACGACTTCTTCGCCTGGGGCGGAAACTCCCTGCTCGCCACCCAGGTGGCTGCCCGTCTCGGCGAGGCGCTCAACACGCGGGTGCCGGTGCGGCTGCTGTTCGAGGCGTCCACCGTGGCCGCGCTGGCGGCCCGGGTGGAACTCGACGCCGGGGCCGGTGGCCGCAAGGCGCTCACGGCCGGGCCGCGCCCGGAGCACATCCCGCTGTCGCTGGCGCAGCAGCGCATGTGGTTCCTCAACCGGTTCGACACCTCGTCGGCCGCCTACAACGTGCCCGTGGCGGTGCGGCTGTCCGGCGCGCTCGATGTGGACGCGCTGCGCACTGCCGTCGCGGATGTCGTTGCCCGCCACGAGATCCTGCGCACCGTCTACCCGCAGACCGACCAGGGTCCGGTGCAGGTCATCCTGCCGCCCGCCCAGGCGGTGCCGCAGCTCGAGGTGCGCAGCGTCGATATCGAGGATGTCGCCGCCGCCGTGGTGGAGCTGACCTCCACCATCTTCGACGTCACCACCCAGGTGCCGTTGCGGGTGGCGCTGTTCGAGATCGGCGGTGTCGATACGGCGTACACGGCGCCCTCCGTGGTTACGCAGGCTGCCTCCTCCGGGCGCGTCGCTCCCGCCGACGGCGAATACGTCCTCGCCATGGTCGTGCACCACATCTCCGGTGACGGCTCGTCGGTCGGCCCGCTGACCCGGGATCTCATGACCGCGTACGCCTCGCGCGCCATGGGCTCCGAGCCCGCGTGGGCTCCGCTGGCGGTGCAGTACGCCGACTACTCCATCTGGCAGCGCGAACTGCTCGGCAGCGAGGACGATCCGAACTCGCTGGCCACCAAGCAGGTCGCGTACTGGAAGCAGGCCCTCGCCGGGCTGCCGGACCAACTCGACCTGCCCTCGGACCGGCCGCGGCCCGCCGTGCAGTCCTTCCAGGGCGGTCGGGTCGAGATCCACGTCGACGCCGACACCCACCGCGCGCTGGTCGAATTGGCGCGCACCGAGGGCGCCACCCTGTTCATGGTCGTGCACACCGCGCTCGCGGTGCTGCTGGCCCGACTGTCCGGCACCGACGACATCGCCATCGGCACCCCGATGGCCGGTCGCGGCGAGGCCGTCCTGGACGACCTGATCGGCATGTTCGTCAACACCCTCGTCTTCCGCACCCAGGTGGCGGCCGACGAGCCGTTCACCGACCTGCTGCGTCGCCAGCGCGAAACCGATATCCAGGCCTTCGCGCACGCCGACGTGCCATTCGAGCGTCTGGTCGAGGTGCTCAACCCGGTGCGCTCCACCGCCCGGCACCCGCTGTTCCAGGTCGGCCTGTCCTTCCAGAACCTGGCCCAGTCCAGCCTGGAACTGCCCGGCCTGACCGTGTCCGGACTGGATATCGACACCGAGCTGTCCCAGTTCGACCTGCACCTCATCGCCACCGACCGCTACGACGAAACCGGTGCGCCCGAGGGCATTACCGGCTTCTTCACCTACGCGACCGATATGTTCGAGCGCGACACGGTGCAGAGCTTCGTCGACCGCTTCACCCGACTGCTCGGCGAGATCATCGCCGCGCCGCGCACCCCCGTCGGCGACATCGACCTGCTGGCCCCGGCCGAGCGCGCCGAGTCGCTGACTGTGCGCAATGCCACCGCGCACGACACCGATACGGTGGCGACGCTGGCCTCCATGCTGGAGGCGACGGTAGCGGCCAAGCCCACCGCGGTGGCACTCATCGGCCCCGACGGCGAGGCATTGACCTACGCCGAACTCGGCCGCCGGGTGAATCGCCTGGCGCGGCACCTGATCTCGCAGGGTGTCGGTCCGGAGACGCGGGTGGCGCTGGCACTGCGGCGCTCGGTGGACCTGGTGGTGGCGATGTACGCGGTCTCGGTCGCCGGTGGCGCGTACGTGCCGGTCGATCCGGATCAGCCCGCCGAGCGCACCGGCTACATCCTGGAGACCGCCGCGCCGGTGTGCGTGGTCACCAACGCGGCAGCGGAATTCACGACCGAGGTCGCGCCGCTCATCTCGCTGGACGAGCTGGACCTGTCGATGCTGGACGGCGCGGCCGTCACCGCCGCCGAGCGGGTCGCCCCGCTGCGCCCGCACCACACGGCGTATGTCATCTTCACTTCGGGTTCGACCGGCCGCCCCAAGGGTGTGGCGGTGCCACACGCCGCCATCGTCAACCAGTTGCAGTGGAAGACCGCCGAGTTCGATCTCGGTGCCGATGACGCGGTGTTGCTCAAGACGGCTGCGACATTCGATTTGTCGGTGTGGGAGTTCTGGTCGGCGGCGGTCTCCGGTGGGCGTTTGGTGATCGCGTCGGCCGACGGTCATCGTGATCCGGCGTATCTGAACGAGTTGATGGCCCGCGAGCAGGTCACCACCCTGCACGTGGTGCCGTCCATGCTGGACGCGCTACTCACCGAATCCGGTGGCACCCTGGCGGGTTCGCTGCGCCGTGTGCTGGCCATCGGTGAGGCCCTGCCCGCGGCGGTGGCGCAGCGTTTCCGCACCGCCAACGCTCAGGCTCAGCTGTTCAATCTCTACGGCCCGACCGAGGCGGCGGTGTCGATCACCACGCACCTGGTGACCGACGCCGACACCGGTTCGGTGTCGATCGGTGTTCCGGAGTGGAACAGCCAGGTCTATGTCCTGGATGCGCGTTTGCATCCGGTGCCCGATGGTGTCGCGGGTGAGCTGTACCTCGCGGGTGCGCAGTTAGCGCGTGGTTATTTCGCTCGCCCGGATTTGACGGCGGATCGTTTCGTGGCGAATCCGTTCGCGGCTGATGGTTCGCGGATGTATCGCACGGGTGACTTGGTGGCCTGGAACACTGCCGGTGAGTTGGAGTATCGGGGTCGTACGGATTTCCAGGTGAAGATCCGTGGTTTCCGTATCGAGCTCGGTGAGATCGAGTCGGCCCTGCTGGCGTTGCCGGAGGTGGCTCAGGCGGCGGTGTTGGCGAAGTCGGATGCCCGCACGGGTGACCGTTTGGTGGCGTACGTGGTCCCCGCGTCGGGGGAGCGGAACATGTCCACCGAGTCGCTCGCGCTCGGTACGTCGGATGCGTCCGCCGCGTGGGACGCGTTCGATGAGTCCGATGTGGTTGGTGGGTCGTCCTCGGGCCGGGAGCCCTCGGTCGCGCTTGGGCAGTCTGCGCCAGGGGCGCGGGGTGGGCAAGCGCAGCCGCGCACCCCGGGCGCGGATGTGTCTTCCGCGACTGGTCCGGGCGTCCCGGAGCCCGCGCGTGTGGATGTCGCTGGGTTGAAGCAGGCGTTGGCGGCGGCGTTGCCGTCCTATATGGTCCCGTCGGCGTTCGTGGTGTTGGACGCGCTGCCGTTGAATGTCAACGGCAAGCTGGATCGTAAGGCGTTGCCGGAGCCGGAGTTCGAGTCCACGGCGTTCCGTGCGCCGGCGACCCCGATCGAGGAGATCGTGGCGGGTGTGTTCGCCGAGGTCTTGGGTGTCGATCGCGTGGGCGCGGATGATGATTTCTTCGCCCTGGGCGGTAACTCGCTGCTGGCGACCCAGGTCGCGGCCCGGATCGGTGCGGCGTTGGATGCCCGCGTCCCAGTGCGTGTGTTGTTCGAGGCGTCGACGGTCGCGGGTTTGGCGGCGAAGGTGGAGCAGCATGCGGGTGCGGGCGATCGCACGGCGTTGACCGCGCAGGAGCGTCCGGAGCGGGTTCCGTTGTCGTTGGCGCAGCAGCGGATGTGGTTCTTGAACCAGTTCGATACGGCGTCGGCGGCGTACAACATTCCGGTCGCGGTCCGTTTGACCGGCGACCTGGATGTGGAGGCGTTGCAGCAGGCGGTGGCGGATGTGATCTCCCGCCACGAAACCCTGCGCACCATCTACCCCCAGACAGACGGCACGGCGACCCAGCTCATCGTCCCCGCCGCACAGGCGGTCCCGGACCTGACCCCGATCCCGGTCGACGCGACCGAGATCCGCGACCGCATCGCCGCCGTCATCGCGACCGGCTTCGACGTCACAACGGAAGTCCCGTTGCGCGCCAAGCTGTTCCGCGTCGAAACCCCCGAAGAGGTGGGCGAACACGAGGCATCCGCCCTCGGCATCCTGGACGCGGTCGAAGCCGCCACCCGCCGCGCGGTAGGCCCGGACGCCACCGCCGCCCTGAGCGGCGGCCGGACGGCCGAGCCCACCACGGTCGAGCACGTGCTCGTCTTCGTGGCCCACCACATCAGCGCCGACGGCTGGTCCATGGGCCCGCTGACCCGCGACGTGATGATCGCCTACGCCGCCCGCACCAGCGGTGTGGCCCCCGGCTGGGCGCCGATGCCGGTGCAGTACGCGGACTACAGCATCTGGCAGCGCCAGGTGCTGGGCTCCGAGGACGACCCGCAGAGCCTCATCTCCGCACAGGCCGCGTTCTGGAAGACCACCCTCGCGGACCTCCCGGACGAGCTGAACCTCCCGGCGGACCGCCCGCGGCCGACCGCGCAGTCCTTCCGTGGCGGCCGGGTGCTGTTCCCGATCGGCGCCGACCTGCATCAGGGACTGCGGCGCATCGCGCGGGAGCAGAACGCGACCATGTTCATGGTCGTGCACACCGCCCTGGCGGTGTTCCTGTCGCGCCTGTCGGGCACCTCGGATATCGCCATCGGCACCCCGATCGCGGGCCGCGGCGAGGCCGAACTCGACGATGTGATCGGCATGTTCGTCAACACCCTGGTGCTGCGCACCGAGGTGGACGCGCAGCGGGGCTTCGCCGAACTGCTCGCCCACGCCAAGGACGCCGACCTGGCGGCCTTCGCGCACGCCGACATTCCGTTCGAGCGGCTGGTCGAGCTGATCAACCCGGAGCGCTCCACCTCGCGGCACCCGCTGTTCCAGGTGGTGCTGTCGTTCGAGAATCTGCCGGACACCAGTTTCGAACTGCCCGGGCTACGGGTCTCCGCCGTCGATTTCGACAACGACACCGCCAAGTTCGATCTGTCGCTGACCATCCGGGAAGCGTCCGATGACGCGGGCATGTACGCCGAATTCGCCTTCGCGCGTGACCTGTTCGACGAGGCCACGGTGCAGGTGTTCGCGCAGCGCTTCACCCGCCTGCTCGAACAGCTCACCGCGCGGCCGCAGCGGCCGGTCGGCGATCTCGACCTGCTCGCCGAAGCCGAGCGCACCGACCTGCTCACCCGCACCGGCGGCGCACCGGTGGCCCCGGCCACCCTGCCGGAGCTGATGAGCACTGCCGCCCAGGGCAATCCGAACGGCGCGGCCGTGGTGTTCGAGGGCCGGACCCTCAGCTACGCCGAACTCGACGCGGCGTCCTCGCGGTTGGCGCGACTGCTCATCGAACGCGGCGCCGGACCGGATGTGCTGGTGGCCGTCGCCGTACCACGCTCGATCGAGTCGGTGCTGGCGGTGTGGGCGGTGGCCAAGTCGGGTGCGGCCTTCGTGCCGATCGACCCGGCCTACCCGGCCGACCGCATCGCGCACATGGTGTCGGATTCCGGTGCGGTGCTGGGCCTGACCGTCACGGCCGAGGCCGAGAAGCTGCCGCCGGTCAAGAGCCTGGCGGGCTGGCTGTCCCTCGACGACGCCGGGGTGCAGGCGCAAGCCGAGGGCTACGCGGCCGATCCGGTGACCGACGCCGACCGCTGGGCTCCGATCCGGGCCGAGCACGCCGCGTACGTCATCTACACCTCCGGCACCACCGGCATGCCCAAGGGCGTCGTGGTCACCCACGCGGGTCTGGCCAACTTCAGCCTGGAGCAGGTGGTGCGCTACGGACTCGATTCCGGTTCGCGCGCACTGCACTTCGCCTCGCCGTCGTTCGACGCGTCGGTGCTGGAACTGCTGCTCGCGGTCGGCGCGGCCGGTGCGCTCGTGGTGGTGCCCCCGGGCACCTACGGCGGGGACGAGCTGGGCGAGCTGATCTCCCGCGAGCGGGTGTCGGTCGGCCTCATCACGCCGTCGGTGCTGGCCTCGCTGGACCCCGCGCAGCTGTCCGGCATGGAGGTGATCATCGCCGGCGGCGAGGCCGTCTCCGCAGATCTGGTGGCCAAGTGGTCGGAGAACCCGGGTGCGCCGCGGCGCTTCCACAACGCCTACGGTCCCACCGAGGCGACCATCGCCACCAATATCTCCGATCCGCTGTCGGCCGGTGATCCGGTCGTCATCGGTGGACCGGTGCGCGGTATGCGGGCCATGGTGCTCGACGCCCGCCTGCACCCGGTGCCCGAGGGCGTGGCCGGTGAGCTCTACGTGGCCGGTGTGCAACTGGCGCGCGGCTACCACGCGCGCCCGGGTCTCACCGCCGAGCGCTTCGTCGCCGACCCGTACGGTGCGCCGGGCGACCGGCTCTACCGCACCGGTGACGTGGTGCGCTGGCGGCGCGACGCGCTCGACCGCGCCGTGGTGGAGTACGTGGGCCGCAACGACTTCCAGGTGAAGGTGCGCGGCTTCCGGATCGAACTCGGCGAGATCGACGCCGCGCTCACGGCGTTCGAGAGCGTGGACTTCGCGGTCACCCTCGGTCACAAGACCGAGGCCGGAACCACCATCCTCGCCTCGTATGTGAAGCCGGTGGCCGGTGCCACCATCGATATCGCCGCGCTCACCGAACATGCCGCCGCGCGACTGCCGGAATACATGGTGCCGACCGCGATCACGGTCATCGACGAGATTCCGTTGACCGGCGCGGGCAAGCTCGACCGGCGCGCGCTGCCCGAACCGGTGCTCGCTCCGCGCGAATTCCGGGCTCCCGTCAGCGATCTGGAGGGTGAGTTGGCCGCCGTCTTCGCCGAGGTGCTCGGCGTGGAGCAGGTGGGTGCGGACGATTCGTTCTTCGCACTCGGCGGCGACTCCATCCTGTCCATCCAGCTGGTGTCGCGGGCCAAGGCGCGCGGCATCGTGTTCAGCCCGCGCGATGTGTTCGAGCAGCGCAGCGTGGCCGGACTGGCCGAGGTGGCCGTGCGCGGTGGGGACGCCGAACAGCAGCAGCTCGCGGAACTGCCCGGCGGCGGAGTCGGCGACATCCCGCTGACGCCGATCATGACGGCCATTCTGTCGAGTGGTTCGAGCTACGAGCGGTTCTCGCAGTCCATGGCGCTGCGGCTGCCGGACGGCATCGACCGGGAGGCGCTGGTCGGCACCCTCGGGGCGGTCTTCGACCACCACGAGGTGCTGCGCGCGCGCCTGCGCGGAAACGCCACGGACGGTTGGGCTTTCGAGGCGCTGGAACGCGGTGCCGTGGATGTCGACGCGCTGGTGCAGAAGGTCATGGTGCCCGCCGACATCTCCGACGCGGAGCTGTCGCGGGTGGCGTCGGCCGAACTCGACGGTGCGCTGGGCCGCCTCGATCCGGCCAATGCCGCGATGGTGCAGTTCGTGTGGTTCGCGTTCGAGGGTGAACGCCGCGACGTGCTGCTCATCGCCGCCCACCACTTCGTGGTCGACGGCGTGTCCTGGCGCATCCTGATCCCGGACTTCGCCACGGCCTGGTCGCAGCTGGCCTTCGGGCAGCCGGTCGCGCTGCCCGAGAACGGCACCTCCATGCGACGGTGGGCGCACGCCCTGGTGGACGCGGCGTCCGCGCCGGAGCGGGTGGCGGAACTCGAGTTCTGGCAGGGTGTCACGGAGACGCCGGATCCGCTGCTGGGTTCGCGTGCCTTCGATCCGGCCGTGGACACCTTCGCCACGGTCGAGCGGGTCGAGGTCACCATTCCGGCCGAGGTCACCGATGCGGTGCTGACCGCCATCCCGGGCCTGTACCGGGGCGGTGTCAACGACGGTCTGCTGTCGGCGCTGGCCATGGCCGTATCGCGTTGGCGCGGTACGGGTTCGGCATCCCTCGCCCACCCGTCGCCCGCCCACCACCCCGCACCGAGTCGCTCCGCGACGCTGGCCCACCCGTCGCCCGACCACCACCCCTCATGGGGTCGCTCCGCGACGCTGATCAAGTTGGAGGGTCACGGTCGCGAAGAAGGCGTCGTCGCGGGCGCGGACCTCTCGCGCACCGTCGGCTGGTTCACCAGCGCCTACCCGGTGCGCCTGGATCTGGGCGAGGCCGATCTCGACGATGCCTTCGCGGGTGGAAAAGCCCTGGGCGACATCGTCAAATCGGTGAAGGAGCAGCTGCTCGCCGTGCCCGACAAGGGCCTCGGCTTCGGTCTGCTGCGCCATCTCAACCCCGAGACCCGGGACCGGTTGCGCGATGTGGGCCAGATCAGCTTCAACTACCTGGGCCGCGTCTCCACCGGTGAGGTGCCCGAACAGCTCGCCGAACTGGGCTGGGTGCCGGTGGCCGACCTCGGGCAGCTGGACGCGGACATGGATCGCGACATGCCCGCCAACGCCACCCTGGACATCAATGCCATCGTCACCGACGGCGAGGACGGCCCGCAGCTGGGCGCGGCCTTCGCCTTCCCGACGGGGCTGCTCAGCGTGGAACGGGTACGGGAGTTCGCGGACCTGTTCGTGGCGGCGCTGACCGCGCTCGCCACCCACGCCCAGCGCGCCGACGCCGGCGGCTTCACGCCGTCGGATATGAACCTGGTCTCGATCGACCAGGCCGATATCGAGGTGTGGGAGCGCGACTACCCGGCGCTGGCCGATGTCTGGCCGCTGTCGCCGCTGCAGGGCGGCCTGCTCTTCCAGGCCATGATCGCCCAGAGCCAGCAAACCCTGGACGTCTACACCATGCAGGCCGTGCTCGACCTCGGCGGCACGGTGGATGTGGCGCGGCTGCACGCCGCCGCCCAGGGTGTGGTGGACCGGTACCCGAACCTGCGCACGGCCTTCGTCACCGATACCGACGGCAAGCCGGTGCAGGTGGTGCTGGACCGGGCCGAAGCGCCGTGGCGGGAGGTCGACCTCACGGATCTGCCGGAGGACGAGCGGGTGTCGCGCATGCGCGAACTCATCGAGGACGACCGCGCGACGCACTTCGACCTGACCGCACCGCCGCTCATGCGGTTCACCCTGTTCCGGACCGACACCCAACAGTGGCACCTGGTGATCACCACCCACCACATCCTGGTGGACGGCTGGTCCATGCCGCTGCTCATGCAGGACCTGCTGGTGCTGTACGCGGTGCGCGGCGACACCTCGGCGCTGCCGCGGGTCACCTCGTACCGGAACTTCCTCGCCTGGCTCTCCGGTCGCGACCGGGACGCCTCGCTCCAGGCGTGGACCAGGGCGCTGTCCGGCGTCACCGAGCCGACCCAGCTCGCGCCGCAGCCGCGCGGCGAGGAGACCTACGAGATCGGCCGCCACGTCACCGAGATCGACGCCGACCGCACCCGCGCGCTCACCAAGCGCGCCGGTGAACTGGGCGTCACGGTGAACACGGTGGTGCAGACCGCGTGGGCCATCCTGGTCGGCCGGCTCACCGGTCGCGGGGATGTGGTGTTCGGCGCGACCGTCTCCGGCCGCCCGGCGGATCTGCCCGGGGTGGAGACCATGGTGGGTCTGTTCATCAACACCCTGCCGGTGCGCATCCGCATCGACGACCGCCTGAGCGTCGAGGGCATGCTGGAGAAGGTGCAGCGCGAGCAGGCCGATCTGCTCGACCACCACTACATCGGGCTCACCGATATCCAGCGGGCCACCGGCATCGGCAGCCAGTTCGACACCCTGATGGTGTTCGAGTCGTATCCGATGGACAAGGATGCGGTCGCCGCGGCCAGCTCCATCGACGGCATGTCGGTCACCGGTGTGGGCGTCAACGACAACACCCACTACCCGATGACGCTGGTGGTGATGGCCGAGGAGACCATCGAGATCGCCATGCGGTACCTGACCAGCCGGTTCACCGCCGACGAGGTGGCGACGCTGGCGGCGCGCCTGAACCGCGTGCTGGACGCGCTGCTGGGCGATCCGACCGGCCTGATCGGTGACATCGACATCCTCGACGACACCGAGCGCGCCCGCATCCTCGCCGAGAGCACGGCTCCCGCGGTGGAGACCGCCCCGGAGACCACCCGCCTCGGCGACCGCACGGTGGCCAAGGCACTGGCGGCCGTGGTGGAGGAGGACCCGCAGGCTCCGGCGCTGCTGGCCGACGGCAAGGAGATCGCCTACCACGAGCTCGACCGCCGCTCCTCCCAGCTGGCGCGGGTGCTCATCGACCGCGGTGCGGGCCCCGGCGATATCGTCGCCATCGCCCTGCCGCGCTCGGCGGACAGTGTGGTGGCGGCCTGGGCCGTGCAGAAGGCGGGTGCCGCGGCACTGTTCGCGGACGGGCTTTCCTTCGGCGAGATCCTCGCCGCCGGAGCCGGTTTCGGCATCGCCGAGGAACCGGCCGCCAAGAACATCCGCTGGCTGGTCCCCACCGACCCGCAGGTGCGGGCGGATATCGCCGCCGCGGCCACCCACCCGGTCTCCTACGCCGACCGCGTGCGCCCGCTCACCGAGGACACCCCGGCCTTCGTCACCCGCGAAGCCGACGGCACCTGGGCCACCCTCACCCAGACCGACGCCCTCGACCGCGCCGACCGCCTCCGCGAGGTGCACGAGATCGACTACGAGTCGACCCTCTACACCACCGCCGCCACTGGCCCGGCCGCCGTGGACGAGTTCCTCACCGCGGCCACCGCGGGCGCGCTGTCGGTGCTCCCGGGTGAGGACGGTCCGGAGGCCGATCTCGAGGAAGAGGTCACGCACTGGTTCGCCGCGCCGGGCGAGGACACCGCCGCCGCGGGCGACGAGATCCGAGTCGTGGCAACCGACTAGGCCGCGATCCGCCGGTGTGGTGTGAGCTCACCGCACCGGCGGACCCGTCGTCAGCTCGGACCTGAGATCCGGACCGGTTCCTCGGTGCGCGGCCCACGGATTCGTCGTCGATCGGACCTGAGGGCCTCGCGAACTCGCGGACGTGAGGCTGCCGCGAGCCGCGGCACCGGATAGCCCCGATTGCCGGTGTCCGGCGGCCCTCGTCTCGAGAACGCGGCAGTCCACGCACCACCTGGGACACGGACTGGGCAGTCGATAGCCTCTGGGTCGGGGGGTCGGGCCACGCGGCGTACGGGCTGCGGCCTGCGGCGTTCGTCACCGTCGACGGTGGTCGCGCCTATATTCGTGATGGGCGAGCAGCGCCCGGGAGAGGGGCACCATGGAGGCGAACGGGCGACCGGCGCTCGAGCTGGACGGGCTGTACAAGAAGTTCGGCGGGCCCTGGGTGGTGGAGGGCGTGAGCCTGGCCGTGCCGCCCGGGTCCTTCTTCGGGCTGGTGGGGCCGAACGGGGCCGGTAAGACGACCACCCTGTCGATGGCGGTGGGGCTGCTGCGGCCCGACCACGGGGCGGCCCGGATCTTCGGCACCGAGGTGTGGACCGATCCGGTGCGGGCCAAGACCATGGTCGGGGTGCTGCCGGACGGGCTGTCGCTGCCGGAACGGCTCACCGGACGAGAGCTGTTGAACTACACCGGATTACTGCGCGGGATGCCGCAGGCGACGGTGGTGGAGCGCACCGACGAACTGCTGCACGTGCTCGAACTCGACGGCGCGGAGAACACCGTGGTGGTGGACTATTCGGCCGGTATGCGCAAGAAGATCGGGCTCGCCACCGCCCTGCTGCACGCACCGAAACTGCTGGTGCTCGACGAACCGTTCGAAGCGGTCGATCCGGTGTCGGCCTCGACCATCCGCACCATTCTCCAGCGGTTCGTGGCCGCCGGGGGATCGGTGGTGCTCTCCAGCCATGTGATGGCGCTGGTGGAGAACCTGTGCGATCAGGTCGCGGTGATCAGCCACGGCCGGGTGGTGGCGGGCGGCAGCGTCGCGGAGGTGCGCGGCGAGGGCACCCTCGAGGAGGCGTTCGTGCGGCTGGTCGGCGGCCGGGTGGCTGGAGACGAGGGGCTGTCGTGGTTGGCGTGATGATCCGCATGCGGCTGCGGCTCACCGCACGCGGCATGCGCAGCGGGCGCGGGGCCATCGGCTTCTGGCTCGGTATCGTCTTCGGCCTCATCGCCGCCGCGATCACCCTGCTGCTGGTCGGTTTCGGCGCGCCCGACAATCTCTACGGGGCGACGAATATCGCCGCCGCCCTGTACACCGCCTGGACGCTGGGCTGGCTGTGCGGGCCCATTCTCACCGGCAGCAGTGACGAGACGCTGCAACCCGAGCACTTCCGCCTGCTGCCGCTGAGCAACCGGCAACTCGCCTACGGTCTGGCGGCTGCCGCCTTCGTCGGCCCGGCGGTGCTGGTGAATCTGCTTGCCTTCTCCGGATTGGTGCTGATCGCGGCGCGATACAGCATCGGCGCGGTGCTGGTGGCCGTGGTCGGCGTCGTGCTGCAACTGGCCTTCGTGGTGCTGCTGTCCCGAGCGCTCACGGGGTGGATCGGGGCGGCCATGCGCTCGCGCCGCGGCCGCGATCTCGGCGTGCTGCTGGCCGGACTGCTCGGGCTGGCCTACTACCCGCTCAATCTGATCGTCGGCAGTCTCGGCCCGAAACTGCGCGACGCCCCGGAGGGCGTGGGCACCCTGCTGCGCGCGGTCCCGTCCGGATGGGCCGCCTACGCGGTGGAGTCCGCCGCCTCCGGCCACTGGTTGCGGGCACTGCTGCCGCTGGCCGGTCTGGCCGCGCTGTCGCTGCTGCTGTGGGAGGCGTGGGCGTGGCTGCTCGGCCGCCGCCTCACCACCCCGCCCGCACCCGCCGAGGAGGTGCGCGCGAGCGGGCGGGCCGGGTTGCTGGACCGCCTGCTGCCCATCAGTCCGACCGGTGCCGTCATCCGCAAGGAACTGCGCACCTGGTGGCGCGACGGCCGCCGCCGGGCCACCCTGCTGCCGCTGCTGCTCATCGGTTTCGCGCTGCCGGTCTTCCTGGCCATCCAGAACGGGAGCACCACCTTCCTGCCGTTCGCGGGTGCGTTCGTGGTGTGGCTGGCCGCCATGTCGGCCACCAATCTGTACGGCTTCGACGGCACCGCCCTCTGGCAGACACTGGTCACACCGGATGCGGCGCGCGCGGATGTACGCGGCCGGGTGCTGGCGTGGTTGTTGCTGGTCGCGCCGGTCGCCGTGATCGCCGCCGTGGTGCTGCCGGGCGCGGTCGGGCAAACGAATATGTACCCGTGGGCGCTGTCCACGCTGCCGGTCCTGCTCGGGGTGGGCGCGGCCGCGGTGATCTTCCTGTCGGTCTATGCCCCCTATCCGATGCCGCCGAACCGCGGCAATCCCTTCGCGTCCTCCGGCAATCCGGGCTGCGCGAAGATTCTCATGCAGTTGGCGGTGGGGCTGGGGCAGCTGGTGGCATCGCTTCCCGTCATCGCCCTGCTGGGAATCGGTGCGAGCCTGGATAATTCGTTTCTGCTGTGGTCGGCCCTGCCGGTGGGGGTCGCGGTCGGGATCGGGTTCGGGCTGCTGGGCCTCTCGCTGGCGACCAAGCGGCTGGAGGCTCGCGGGCCGGAGCTGCTCGCCGAGGTCAAACCCCGCTGACCCGACCCGAAACGCCGGGGACGTGGGACACGCGGGCTACTCGGAGGCCGTCCCATCGCCCCCGTGAATTCGGGTAGCCGACTACTGCCGCGACTCGCAGGAAACCAGCGCATGCTGACAGCGCCGGGCGAGAGATGCCGATCTCCGTCCGCCCGTCGCAGTCGATTCCCCTGGGAGGCAGGACAAGTGGACCAGATTCTGTACTGGAATGCGGTGGCGCTCGAATCGGACCGGATCGCGCACACCGAACCGAAGCAGGCCGAACGCGGAGTGCGCGGCCCGATCGGCAGTTCACGGGCCTTCGCCATCGTGCACCTGGCCATGCACGACGCGTACTTCTCCATCGTCGGTGCGCCGCACGGCACCTGGCTCACCGCACCGCCGGTGGCGGCCAATGGCTCATCGGTGGCGGCGGCCGTCGCGGTGGCCGCGCACACCGCCCTCTCGGTGCTGTATCCGGCGCAGACCGGTCGCTTGGACCGGGCCCTGCGCGAGGCCGCCCTGCCGGGTCCGGGCGTCGGTCGCGGCACCGCACACGGACAGGCCGTCGCGCGCGCGGTGCTCCGGGCCCGCAAGGGCGATCCGGGTACCGACGACAAGGACTACGCACCCGATACCGCTCCGCCCAATCACCGCCCGGACCCAGTGAATCCGGCCCAGGGGTATTACGCGCCCGACTACGGCGCTCGTTCGCGGTGTTTCGCGGTGACCACCCGCTACACCCTGGACCCGCCGCCGAAGGGGAACGATCCGCGCTATCTCGACGCATTGCGCGAGGTGCGCGGGAAGGGCATCGCGCCCGAGGCCGCCGCCACACTGCCGCCCGGCGTCGCCGCGCGCACGGCCGCCGAAACCCTGGTGGGGCTGTTCTGGGCCTACGACGGAGCCAAGGGGCTCGGCACCCCGCCCCGCTTCTTCAATCAGATCGTGCGCGACCTCGCGGCGGCGCGGAACAACACGGCCGATCAGAACGCCCGGCTGTTCGCGCTGGTCAACACCGCGCTCGCCGATGCCGGAATTCTGGCCTGGGACGACAAGTACCGGCACAACCTCTGGCGTCCGATCCTCGGCATTCGCGAGTTCGATCCGTCGATGGGGCCGGACGGCACCGCGGGGGACGCCCTGGACGCCGACTGCGACCCCTGCTGGCGGCCCTACGGCGCACCGCGCAGCAATGTGGTCGCCTTCAACTTCAGCCCGCCGTTCCCGGCCTACCCCTCCGGGCACGCCACCTTCGGCGCGGCCGCCTTCCAGATGGTCCGCCGCTTCTACGGCGTCGATGCCGACGGCCCCGACACCCTCACCGAAGGAATGGGTTTCGTTTCCGGGGAACTCGACGGTCACACCACGGACAACGACGGCGTGGTCCGCCCCCGGCACATCCGCCGCTTCCCGGGCGGTCTCTGGCAGATGATGGAGGAGAACGGCCGCAGCCGCGTCTATCTCGGTGTGCACTGGTCCTTCGACGCCTTCGCCACCGGGCCGGATGGCGGGATGGATCTGTCCCGGAATATCGGTGGCGTGCGACTCGGCCGCGATATCGCCGACGACCTGTGGACGGGCGGCCTGAAACAGTGTCAGGCGGCAGGTCCCAGAACGCCCTGAATCGTGGGCACCGCCATGACCGCGGCCATAGCGCGCGCCCCGGCGTCGTTGAGATGCATACCGTCACTGTCGAATTCGGGCCGGATGAAATTCGGCCGCGCCGGATCCTCCACTGCCGCGGCGACATCGAAGACGCCGTCGAAGACATCCGTGCCGCGCAGCCATGCGTTCACCTGCCGCCGTACGGGCAGCCCGGTCGCGACGGCGAGACCGGGGTAGTAGGCCCCGCCGAACGGGCCGATGGTGTTGGCGTACACGGGTAGCCCCGCCGCGTGCGAGCGCCGGGCCAGCTCGGTGAATCCGGCGATCAGCTCGTCCGCCGGGGTGGTGTACTCATCGAGAATCAGGTCGTTGACGCCGAAGTTCACCAGCACCCCGGCGACGCCGGGCACCGCGAGCACATCGCACTCGAAGCGGGCCAGTCCGGATTCGCCGATCTGCTCGGTGAGCAGCCGATTTCCGCCGATGCCCTGGTTCACCACCCAGCCGTGTGCCAGTCGCTCGTTGAGCACGTCCACCGACCGGCGGTTCGCTCCGTGCGTAGAACCGGTGCCCTGGAACCAGGAGTCACCGAACGCCACGAGTACGGGCGTATTCGCCGGTGCCAGCACATCGATCCCGGTGACGAAGAACTGCGACGTGACCTCGTGCGCGTCGGGGAGGGCGGGGGCCGCGGTGTGGTCACCGGTCGTCACCCAGGCGGACTCGCCGGGCAACTGCGCGTACGCGGCGAGTCCGGTGTTCTCGGGCAGGTACAGGCTCAGGACCAGATCCGTCCGGGCCGCCACCGGCAGCGCGACCGGGTCACTGATGAGCTCGCCGCGAGCGGGAATCCGTACCGCCGCGGCTCCTCCGAAGCGCACGACCCGGTCGGTCTCCCGCGCGATCTCCGCGCCCTGCGCGCGCACCGCGATACGCGCGGCGCCGATCACGAGCTCCCGATCGGAGTAGCGGTTGGTCAACCGCACCCGGAGCTGATCGCCACCGCCCGCCAGGTGCAGTACCTGCCGCACCGTCTCGTCGGCGAAACGGCGCGGTTCGGCCAGCCTGATCGCCTCGGTCGGATTCACCGTCGCCATCCGGAAACCCGCCACCCACTGCCTTGCCGCCACCGGAACCTCCAAGTAGTTGTTGTGAGGAATATTGCTGAGGCAAGTATTAGCTCCGAATGTTCCGCGTGTCAACTATCCGCGATGCAGTGAAGGCGGTTAGGCTCTGCTGTCGTGGACCCCAAACGCCTCTTCGAAGATCCCCGGCTCACCACCATCGGCCTGTTCCTGGAGGTGCACGAGGGCCTGCTGGCGAAGCTGGAGCCGACCTGGCGGGAGTACGGGCTCTCGGGGCTGGATCTCAATGCGCTCATGCGGTTGAGCCGGTCGCCGGGGCGCAAGCTGCGGATGATCGATCTGGCCGCGCAGACGGGCCTGTCGACCAGTGGTGTCACCCGGCTCGTGGACCGGTTGGAGCGCAATGGATTCGTGCGGCGGGAATCCGCGCCGGGCGATCGGCGCAGCTTCTTCGCGGTGTTGACCGCCGCCGGGGCGACCCGGGTGGCCCGGGTGCTGCCCGCCTACCTCGACGCGGTGGACGAGTGGTTCATCGGGCGGCTCAGTGCCGAGCAACTCGATGCCATGGTGGCCGGGTTGCGGGTGATCCGGGACGCGGTGCATCCCGACGCCGAGCGGACCTCGGACGGCTCGCGCTAGCCGGTGGCCGCCGCGAGCCGGGCGGTGAGGGTTCGGATGTGGTCGACGAGTTCCGTCGGTTCGTGGATGCGGCAGTCGAAACCGAAAACGCCCACATAGACGGCTAATTCGTCGAGGGAGTCGGAACCGGTGTGCAGCACACAGGTGTCCGCGTCGACCGCCTCGATCACGCCGACCGTCGGCGCGATCCGGTCGGCGGCCACCGCCGCGGGCGCGAACAGCGTGATCCGCGCCTGGTAGCGATACGGCGCGGTGCTCACGCCGCGCGAGACGAACCCCGCCGGATCGATTTCCGGTGCGTCGCGCGGGGTGAAGCGCGGGCCGGTCGGGATGCGCGGAGTGAGGCGGTCTACGCGGTAGGTGCGCCAGTCGTCGCGGTCGATATCCCAGCCGAGCAGATACCAGTGCCGCCCGGTGTGGACCAGTCGGTGCGGTTCGACGGAGCGACGGCTCTCGGTGCCCTGATGGGTGCGGTAGTCGAAGCGCAGGCGCTCGTGATCGCGGATGACGGCGGCCAGTGTGGTCAGCACATCCGGGTCGACTCGGGCGGTCCCGGCGGGCACGGTGACCGTGGCCGCCTCCAATGCCGCGACCCGATGCCGCAATCGCGACGGCAGCACCCGTTCGAGTTTGGCGAGGGCGCGCAGCGAGCTCTCCTCGATGCCGGCGATGGTGCCGCCCGCCGCGGTGCGGAGCCCGACGGCCACGGCGATGGCCTCGTCGTCGTCGAGCAGCAGGGGCGGCAGTTTCGCGCCCGCGCCCAGCCGATATCCGGCCACGCCCGCGACGGCGTCCACCGGATAGCCGAGGGTGCGCAGCTTGTCGATATCGCGGCGGACCGTGCGCACATCCACCTCGAGGCGTTCCGCCAGCTCGGAACCGGTCCAGTCGCGCGGTGTCTGGAGCAGCGACAGCAGTCGCAGCAGTCGCGCGGAAGTTTCCAACACAATCCGAAGTCTGCCGTACAGCTAGGGCGGAAACTGTCCTAGGTGTCTCATAACGTAGTTCTCATGAGCAACCAGAGCACCGACATCACCCCCTTCCGGATCGATATTCCGCAGCACCAGCTCGACGATCTGCGTGCCCGACTCGACGCGGCCCGGCTGCCCGCACCGCTGCCCGGCGACGACTGGGACACCGGCGTGCCCACGCACTGGCTGCGCGAACTGGTCGACTACTGGCGCACCGAATACGACTGGCAAGCCGCCGAGGACCGGATCAACCGGCACCCGCAGTTCACCACCGAGATCGACGGACAGCGCATCCACTTCCTGCACGTGCGCTCGCCCGAGCCGGACGCGGTGCCGCTGCTCATGACGCACGGCTGGCCCGGCTCGATCGTCGAATTCCTCGATGTGATCGGTCCGCTCACCGATCCCCGCGCCCACGGCGGGAATCCCGAAGACGCCTTCCACCTGGTGATTCCGTCGCTGCCCGGCTTCGGATTCTCCGGCCCGGTGGCCGACTCCGGCTGGGATGTCGAACGCATCGCCCGCACCTGGGCCGAGCTCATGCGACGTCTCGGCTACGACCGCTACGGCGTCCAGGGCGGCGATATCGGCGCGGCGGTCAGCCCCGAGGTCGGCCGGGTGGCGACCGAGCATGTGATCGGCGTGCACATGAACGGACCGGGGCCGCTTCCGGAACTGCCGCTGTCCGAGGCGGAGCTGGCCTCCCTCACCGATCTCGAGCGCGACCGCATCCACCGGATCGAGGCGTTCATGAACGAGGAGTTCGGCTATATCGCCATCCAGTCCACCCGGCCGCAGGCCCTGGCCTACGGGTTGGTGGACTCGCCGGTGGGGCAGCTGGCGTGGATCATGGACAAGTTCCGGGAGTGGACGCATCCGCGGCCCGTGGCACCGGACAAGATCATCGACCGGGATCGGCTGCTCACCAATGTGATGATCTACTGGCTCACCGGCACCGCGGGCTCGGCGGCGTATGTCGGCTACGCGCAGGACCAGGCGTGGGGTCGGCAGCCGGTCAACTCCGGCGTGCCCACCGGCGCGATCGTGTTCGCGCACGACATCGGCATCCGCAAATTCGCGGAGGCCGAGCACACGATCACGCACTGGGTGGACGTCGCCGATCGCGGCGGGCACTTCGCCGCCATGGAGGAGCCGCAGCTGCTGACCGAGGATATCCGGGAGTTCTTCCGCGGCCTGCGGTGAGCGCCCCGGAGTCAGCCGACCGCGCCCGCGCGCAGGGCCACGCGCCAGTCCCCGTACTCGCTGATGTCCTTGCCGGCGGCCGCGGCCGCCGCGTCGCAGCCGAAACCGGTTGTCCAGGAACCGTCCTCGAGTTCCACCGCGCCGAGCTGCATGGGTGCGGGCAGGGCGCTCAGAAAACGGCCCAGGGCGGCGGGAGCGAGCAACCACCGTTCCCCCGCCACCGCGACACCCGCCTCGCCCTCGGGCAGGCGGGTCACCCCGGGCTTGGGCGGGGTGGTGTCCAGGGCGGCCAGCCGATAGCGCGGGGAGGTCCGCACCGGACCGGCCCAGCGCGCACCGAGATCGTCGAGCTGGAATGCGAGCGGCTGACCGCGCAGGTGCGCGCCGAACACCACGAGTTCGGTGCTGGCCGCGGCCGCCATCGGCCAGGCGGATTCGGGCGGCCGCCGGTGCAGCACCAGGGCGGCGATATCCAGGGCCACCGCGTCCTCGAAGGCGCGCGCCACCACCGATACCCCGAACTGGGCGGCACCCGCTGTCCCGGCCGGAACGGCCACCGCGCACAGGTCGAACAGATTGCAGAAGTTGGTGTAGGTGCCGAGCCGGGAGTTCACCCCGACCGGGTCGGCGGCCACCTCCGCGATACTGGGGTGGTCGGGCGCGGTGGGGATGAGCAGGGCATCGGCTCCGGTCATACTCGCCATGGCAAGCCCGCGCAGCCGCTCCAGTTCGGCCAGATCGGTGACCAGCCGGTGGGCGGGCAGGTCGCGGGCGGCGCGAATGATGGAGCCCACCGTCGGATCGGTCGACTCGAGATGCGTGTCCACGAATTCTCCGACAGCGGAGTATCTTTCGGCCACCAGCGCACCGTCGTACAGCAGGCGGGCGGCGGCCAGGAACGGGGCCGGATCGATCTCGACAATGGTGACCCCGCGCTCCCGCAGGGCCGCGACCGTGCGCGCGAAGGCCGCCCGCCACACCTCGTCGAGTTCCGGGAGCTCGCTGAAGACCGCGACCACGGGCGCGGGCGGCGCGGCCAGCCGGATGTCGCTGGGCCAGGGCCGGTCCGGCGCACCGGCCGCCATCACCGCCATGGCGCGATTCGCCAGGTCCAGATCGGCGGCGAAGACGGTCACGCAATCGTAGGAGCGGCAGGCGGGCACCACGCCCGCGGTGGACACCACGCCCACGGTCGGTTTGACGCCGACGATCCCGTTGAGCGCGGCGGGAATCCGGCCGGAGCCCGCGGTATCGGTGCCGACGGCGATATCCGCCTCACCCCGTGCGACGGCCACCGCCGAGCCGGAACTCGAACCGCCCGAGATGAATTCGGGCCGCAGCGCGCTGGGCACCGGGCCGTAGGGGGAGCGGGTGCCGACCAGCCCGGTGGCGAATTGATCGAGATTGGTCTTGCCGACCACCACCGCACCGGCCGCCCGCAGGGCCGCGACCGCGGGTGCGTCGGCGGCGGGGGCGTAGGCGAAGTCGGGGCAGCCCGCCGTGGTGGGCAGTCCGGCGACATCGACATTGTCCTTGACCGCCAGCCGCAGCCCGCGCAGCGGGCCGTCCGGCACGGGGTCGGCGGCGATCTCGGCCTCGGTACGTCGTCGAATCCACACCGTCATGTCGTGCTCTCCTTCGTCTCCGCGAATTCTCCCGCCGCACGCCACGATTCGCGTTCGGCCGCGAACGCCTCCGCCTGGCGCGCCCGGAAATCCGCGATGGAGTCGGCGTTCTCGTCCAGGAAGGCGCGATGGTCGGCGAGCCGGAACTCGCCCGCCTCGGTGCGCAGCGCTCCGCGTCCGGCCGCGAAATCCGCGCGCAGGTCCAGCAGTTCCGCCGCCGACACCGGATACCAGCGAATGCGGTCGAAGAAGCGCAGCAGCCAGGGCTCCTCGCCGATACCGGACGAGGCGTGGTTCCACACCTGCGTGGTGCGGCCGACGAACTGGTAGCCGCCCGGCCCCTCCATGCCGTAGACACACAGGTAGGCACCGCCGATGCCGACGGCGTTCTCCGGTGTCCAGGTGCGGGCGGGGTTGTACTTGGTGGTGACCAGGCGGTGGCGCGGATCGGTCGGGGTGGCCACGGGCGCGCCCAGATACACGTCACCCAGGCCGAGCACCAGATACTCCGCCGCGAAGACCGTATCGAAAACCTTGTCCACCGACGCCAATCCGTTCATGCGCCGGATGAATTCGATATTCCACGGGCACCAGGGCGCGTCGGCGCGCACGCCGTGCATGTACCGGGTGATGGCCTCCCGGGTGGCGGGATCGTCCCAGGACAGCGGCATGTGCACGGTGCGGCTGGGCACCACGAGTTCCCCGGCGCCCGGCAGCACCGTCTGGGCCTCGGCGAGTAGGTCCAGCAGCGCGGCCGTGGGCAGCCGGTCCGGGTCGGTGCGCACCTGGAGGGAGCGAATGCCCGGGGTGAGTTCGGTGATGCCGGGCTCGGCGCGCTCCAGCAGGTGCTCGTGCAGGGCGTGCACCCGCGCCCGCAGCCCGAGATCCAGGGTCATCTCGCCGTATTCGATGAGTACGCCGTCGTTTCCGGCGCGCCGGTAGGTGATGGCGGTGCCGTCCTCGCTCTCCCGCCGCGCCAGGACGCCGTCATCGCCGTCGCCGCCGCCGGAGAGCACCATGGGCCAGTCGGCCCGGCGGCCCGGCCCGATCGCGTGCAGCGAGGCGGCCCGATCGGCGCGCACCGGAACGAAGCGCACGGTGTCGCCCGGGGTGAGCTGGCCCAGCTTCCAGCGGTCGGCGGCCACCACGGTCACCGGGCAGACGAAGCCGCCCAGGCTCGGGCCGTCGGGGCCGAGCAGGATCGGGGTGTCGCCCGTGAAGTCCAGGGCGCCGACGGAGTACGCGGTGTCGTGGATGTTGGACGGATGCAGCCCGGCCTCACCGCCGTCCAGACGCGCCCATTGCGGCCTGGGGCCGATGAGGCGCACGCCGGTGCGGTCGGAGTTGAAATGCACCTCGTAGTCGGTGCCGACAATGGCGTCGATATCGGCGCGGGTGAAGAACTCCGGCGCACCGTGCGGCCCCTCGGTGACCGCGAGTTCCCAGCGGCGGGTGAGCACCGGCTGTTCGTCGCCCGGCACGCCCGCGCTCCCGCGGCCGATCGGTGCGCCGAAGGTGAGCACATCACCGGCCATGAGTGCGCGGCCTCGCGGTCCGCCGAACTTGCCGAGGGTGAATGTCGCACGGCTGCCGAGGTATTCGGGCGCTTGGATGCCGCCCGCGATGAGCAGATAGCTGCGCATGCCGGGTCCGCGCACCGCACCGATGTCCAGGACTCCTCCGGCGGGCACCCGGACACTGCGCCACTGCCGGACCGGTTGGCCGTTCACCGTCACCGTCACCGGTGCGCCGGTGACGCACACCCGGGTCGGTGCGTCGAAACGCAGTGCGGGGCCGCCGAGCGTGCATTCCAGTCCGGCCGCACCCTCCGGATTGCCCAGCGCCCGGTTGCCCAGGCGGAACGACAGATCGTCCATGGGGCCCGAGGGCGGTACGCCCACGTGCCAGTAGCCCACCCGCCCCGGCCAGTCCTGCACCGTGGACTGCATGCCGGGGCGCAGCACTGTCGCGGCACCCGGGCTGGGCGAATCCGGTTGCACCGGTGCGGAATCCGCCGCTTCGGCTCGGCCACCGGATGCCGCCGTTTCGGCTGGGCGACCGGATGCGCCCGGTGCGGCCGTCGCGCGGGTCACCGCCGCCGTCATCGGCTCACCACCATGCGCACCGGGGTGGGGGCGAAACCATTGCAGGGGTTGTTGATCTGCGGGCAATTCGAGACCAGCACCAGGGTGTCGATCTCGGCGCGCAGGCTGATCTTCTTCCCCGGCGCGGAGCGCCCGTCCACGATGCCCAGCGTGCCGTCGGCCTCCACCGGAACATTCATGAACCAGTTGATATTCGAGACCAGGTCGCGTTTGCCCAGGCCCCACTTCATGCCCTCGGCGAGGAAGTTCTCCACGCAGGCGTGCTGGTGGCGGGTGTGGTGGCCGTAGCGCAGGGTATTGGATTCCTGGGAGCAGGCGCCCGCCACGGTGTCGTGATTGCCCACCTCGTCCGCGACGACGGTCATGAGCGTGGTGCCGGAATCGGTGCGCAGGGCGCTGCCGGTGGTGAGGAAGATGTTGCGCTGGGCGGCGACGGTGGCCTGGGCGCTGTAGCGCTCGGTGTGATCGGACGCCGAGTACAGTAGGCAGTCCACCGCCTGATTGCCGTGCAGGTCGATGATGTCGAGCCGGTCACCGGCGCGGACCACCGCGGACCAGCCGACGCGGGCGGGGACGGTCTCGTCCAGGACGACGGTGCGTTCGAGGGTGCTCATGCTGTGTCCTTTCGCACATGATCGGGGCGCTGTGTGGCCGCGCCGAGTCGGCTGCTCACCCGGCCGCTCATGCGATCGCCTCCAGTGGATGTGCGGCGCGCCAAGCGGTTTCGGTGTTCTCCACCGCGCGCCGGTATTCCGGGTCGGGGTTGTGGACCCGGGGCAGATCGTCGGGGGCCGACCAGGCGACGACATCCAGGTCGGTGACCGGGGTGTCGTCCAGCGGATGCGCGGCGGCGGCGATCAACAGCGTCACCGGCAGATGGATGAGCAGGTCGACGGCCGCGCCCGCGCCCGCGCCGCCGGTGGCGGTCAACGCGCCGTCCGCTGCCACGCGCACGCCCCGGAAGAACGACACCGTCGGGCCGAGATCGCGCGGGGACAGGCCGTGTTTGGCCGCCGCCAGGCGAAGTTGCTGCCGTGCCGCGTCATTCGGTCCGCACAGGGTGTCGTGGTGGCCGGAGCTGTCGGACACGACGGTCGCCAGCACCCGGCCCTGGTCCGACAGCAGGGGATGCCCGGCACCCAGGTACGCCTGCCACGGCACCTTCACCGTATCCGCGACATTCAGCCGCTCCCACGGTGATTCGGCGCGCAGCAGGAACAGGTGGGCACAGGCCGCGCCCGCCGGATCGGCCAGTCGCAGGCGGGTGCCCCGGCCGAGCACCGCCGTGGCGTATCCGCCCGGTGGAATACGCGCGGCGAAGGTGACTGTCCTGCCGTCGATTCCTTCCGGCAGGTCGGGTCCAGCGGTGGCCGCGCTCGCCGCCTGTGATCGGGCGTGTGCCCGTGCCTCGGTGGTGGATGCGGTGCCTGTCATATCGGTTCCCTTCGCGAGTCGGGATGGCTGCCCACCCCGGATGACAGCCGGGGTGGGCGGAATCAGTTGGTGGGTCTGGGATGTCGCCGCTCCGACGGCGGTGTGCCCGATGCCCGGTGGACCGCCCACACGAGTAGCCGCTCCAGCAGCGCGGTGATGATGACGGCGAGGGCGGGGCGGCCCGGCTGGGCGCCGTCCGGCGTGCTCACGCGCCTCATATCGTCGGCACCGTGGCGGGCTGCGCGGCCGCGTCCGCCGGGACCGGCGGCGAGTCGGCCGATCGCGGGTCTGCCGGATGCGGTGCGGTCGCCGCGGCAACCGGTTCCCGGCGGGCCGGGAAGACCGCCAGGGCCACCAGGAAGGTCACCAGCGCCGCCAGGAAGGCGATGAAGGTCGGCCAGCCGTCGAAACTCGCGGTGATGAGGTCATTGTCGATATGCCACAGCGTGTTCTCCGCGCCGTACACGGTCGGGGTGAGCACGAACAGCACCAGCCGGGTGCCGAGGCCGACGATGATGGACGCGGCCGCCGCCGCGCTGCTCACCCGATCGGTGATGTGCGCCGCCACGAACGGCACGATCAGACCGGCCAGCATGAGATCGAAGGCGAGCGTCAGCAGAATGCCGGTCTGCGGCACCTGCACCGCGAACAGCACCGCCACCGCGACCACCGGGATCATGGTGAAGCGCACATGCCGCAGCAGGGTGTCGTGTCCGGCCGCGTCGGTGGCCCGGCGTCGACCGGCCACATTGCGGGTGGCCACCGAGGCGGTGCCGAGGATCGCCCCGTTCGCCGTCGAACAGGAGGCCGCGACAATGGCCGACAGCACCAGGATGGCGAGTCCGGCCGGAGCCTGGTCGGCCAGCAGGCGCAGCAGGATCGGCCCGTCGCCGTCGCCGACCACGCCCGAGATGGACAGGGCCACAATGGCGTACGGCACGCCGACGACGGCGGTGCCCGCGGCGGCGACGAAGCAGGCCCGCCGGGCGATCCGCGGCGACCGCGCCGAGAAGATGCGCTGCATGAAGTCGATGGCGACGATATCGCCGATGCCCAGCGAGATCAGGGTCGCCCAGTTGATCGGCGCGCCTTCGGAGGTGTTCGTCAGCTGGCCGAAGTCGAAGGGGCCCATGCCCTCCGGAATGGTGATGCCCATGGTGGAGCCGACCCAGATGAGCAGGGCCAGCGAGCCGATGATGGTGATCAGCATCTGCGCCAGCGCGGTGTAGGCGTCGCTGAACATGCCGCCGACCACGGTGTAGGACAGCACGATGGTCACGATGAGCAGCACGCCCGCGGTGTAGGGGATGCCGAGGAACCGCTCGAAGATGTAGCCGCCGGCCACCAGGTTGCCCGCCAGCAGAATGCAGAAGCTGAAGATCATCAGCAGCGACGAGGTCAGCTCGATGCCGCGGCCGTACTTGATGCGGAAGAAGTCGGGCAGGGTGAGCAGGCCCATGCGGTTCATCGGCGCGGCGAAGAAGATGCCGGTGATGAGCAGGCACAGGCCCAGGCCCAGTGGCAGCGAGGCCCCGGCCCAGAAGCCCAGGGAACTGGTGAGGTCGGTATTGCCCAGGGTCGCATTGGAATCGACGGCCTGGCCCATCAGGCCGGCCGCCACCAGAGGCAGCGCCAGGGAGCGTCCGGCGACCAGGAAGTTGGTGCTGTCGCCGTCCACCTTGCGGGCCACGAACAGGCCGATGGCGATGACGGCGACCACGCTGATCGCGATACCGGTGACGATCATGCTCGGCCCCCTCCGGTGGACGGGGCGCAGGACGGATGGGGTGGCTCTGGGAACGATCGGGCGGCCATCGGCGGGTCCTTCATCGAGGCGAATACCTATCGACTGAGAGTTTTCGCCGTGCGATGGCATCGGCGGTGACGGCGGTGTATCCGTCTCGTGGCCGCCGGTAACTTCTGCGTTGCGTGTATTTCTATCGAATGACAGAAACCTCTCACCTGGTGAAATGGGCTACGAGTCCGGATAGGACAGAATGAGGCCGTGACCAATATCGGACCCGGGCGTCCCCGCCTCGAGCCCCGCCGCCGACAGGGCACGACGCCGCGCGCCGAGATCCTCGACGCCGCCGCCGAGCTGTTCACCGCCAACGGCTACGGCAGCACCTCCACCCGGGGCATCGCCGACGCGGTCGGGATCAGGCAGGCGTCGCTGTACCACCACTTCGCCGCCAAGGACGACATCCTCGACGCTCTGCTGGCCGAAACCATCACGGCGGCATTGGAACTCGCGGAGCGGCTGGCGCGGCGGCCGGAGCCCGCAGTGGTGCGCCTGTACGCGCTGGCCTGGTTCGACGTGCGGCAGCTGTGCGCGGCCCGATGGAATCTCGGGGCGCTGTACCTGCTGCCGGAACTACGCTCGCCTCGGTTCGCGGCCTTCCGGGAGCGCCGCGATGAGCTGCGCCGCCACTACGAGGCACTGGCCGCGCGCGTGGTGTCGGAATCGGGCGACGCCGCACCCGGCAGCGAACTGCTGCCCTTCCGACTCGTCGAATCGGTGATCAATATCCGCTCCGACGAAGGAGCGTCACCCGCCTACGCCGAGCGGTTGATCCCCGACGCCATCCTGCACCTGCTGGGCTGGCACGGCGACGCGGACGAGATCCGCGCCGCCGCCATCGACCTGGTCGAGCAGCCCTGACTCAGGACTTGCCCTTGGAGGTGCCCCACTTGAGCTCCCAGCGGTACGCCTGATCCACCGCCAGCTTGCCCCAGTACTTGCGGCCCTGCGGCGGGCGGACGAAGACGCCCTCGCGGCGAACCACCAACTCGCCGTTGATGTTCTCGATCAGGGCGAGCACCATTTCGCGGGAATCGTCCACGCAGCCGTCCACCGTCATCTCGATCGGCGGGGAGCCCACCGGGTAGAGGGTGGCGGTGGCGTGCACGCCGCGGAAGTCGTTCGCGCCCTCGTACAGCGAGGCGAAGACCAGGATGCGGCGGAACTGGGCGGTGTGGTCGAGATTGATGGACAGGTTCTCGCCACCGGCGCTGGCGCCGCTGCGGTCGTCCTGATCCAGCTCGATGAACGGGGCGCGGTGCAGATTGCCCATGGTGTCGAGCGGGCTGATGCAGCCCTTGGAGCCGTCGGTGAGCTCCCAGAAGCAGCACAGATCCAGATCCAGGCCGCCGCTGCCGCCGCGACGGCGGCCGAACAGGCCGGTCGGGGCGTTCGGGACGGTCCAGTTCAGATTCACCCGCATCACACCGGAATTCGCGCCCTGCTTGGTCAGCGAGACCGCCGGGGCCTCCTTGGTCAACGAGATCTTGCCCAGGTTGACCGACGGCGTGGGCGCGGACTGACCCGGGGCTGGTGCCGACGGCGGTTGGTGCTGGCCGGGATTCGGCGGCGGGTACTGGCCGGGCGGGGCCGGATAGCCCTGCGGGCCTGTCTGCTGCTGGCCCGGGGGTGTCGGGTAGCCCTGTGGGCCGGTGTGGTGTTGGCCGGGCGGTGCGGGGTAGCCCTGCGGGCCGGTGTGATGTTGGCCGGGCGGTGCGGGGTAGCCCTGCGGGCCGGACTGATGCTGCCCCGGCATGGGGTAGCCGGGCTGGCCGGGCGGCGGATAGCCGGGGGCCTGGCCGGGCGGTCCGTGCGGGTCGGAGGGGTAGCCCGGTGGCGGCGGCGACGGGTACTGCTGGCCGTGGCCGGGCGGCGGGGGGTACTGCTGGCCCGGCGGTACCGGCTGCTGGCCCGGCGGCGGGTAGCCCGGAGCGGCGGCGGGCGTAAACGGCTGGGGCGGTGGGGTGTTGAACTGGGGCGGCTGCGGAGGAAGTCCGGACTGGGATGCCGGGTCCGGTTGCGGCTGTGTCGGGATCGGTGGTGGCTGCGCCGGAGTCGATTGCGGCTGCGTGGTGCCCGGTTGCGCTGGGGCATCGTCGACGGAGATCCCGAAATCCGTTGCCAGACCGGCGAGTCCGGCCGCATAACCCTGTCCGACCGCGCGGAACTTCCACGCGCCCTGGCGGCGGTACAGCTCGCCGAGGACGAAGGCGGTTTCGGAGGTGGCGTCGGTGCTGTCGAAACGGGCCACCTCCGCACCGGAATCGGCGTCCACCACCCGCACGTGCAGGCCGCGCAGCTGGGAGAAGGTGCCGCCGTCGGAGGAGGCGGCGATGACGATCTTCTCGATTTGCGGCTCCACCTGGGTCAGTCGCACCGAGAGCACATCGGTGACCTGCGTCCCCTGCTGCTTGCCCTCGTGGTTGACCGCACCCGACGGATGCTGCCGCTGGTTGTAGAACACGAAATCGGCATCGGAGCGCACCTTGCCCGATGACATCAGGAGCAGGGCCGATGCGTCGGCATCCGGTACCCCGGGACCCGACTGCCACCCCAACTCCACGCGGACCGCGGAACTCGGCACCGGAACATTGGCGCCCTTCATCATCGACACGTCTCTCAACGTATCCGATCGACGGGTGCGCTGTCCCTGGAGAAGTCGGGCGCAACCTTCCGGCACCATCCCGACCTGTCGGTGGGTGTTCTGGCAAATGTGCAGCACAACGCGTTCGGAATCGTTATCAAAGCTCTTGAATGGGACTTTTCGCCGCTACACTGGACCGGGTTCCGTCGCCGCCTGGAGTGAGTGGCGAACCATCAGCACGACTACACGACTTGCCCGACCCTGGGGAGCGACGAATGTCGGAAGTGGAGCTGGAGGCCGCGACGCCAGCGGGTGCGCGGAAATGGCTGGCGCTGGCGGTGCTGGCGCTGGGACTGTCCATGGTGGTGCTGGACGGCACCATCGTGGCGGTCTCGCTGCCGGTGATCATCGCCGATCTGCACCTGAATTTCACTCAGGCGCAATGGATCACCAGCGTCTACGCGGTGGTGCTGGCCGCGCTGCTGATCACCGGCGGACGGCTCGGTGACCGGCTCGGCCGTCGACGGCTCTTCGCCCTCGGTGTGGTGATCTTCGTGGCGGGCAGTCTGCTCGCCGCCGCCGCGACCAGCGCCGGGCCGCTCATCTGGGGACGCATCGTGCAGGGCGTCGGCGCGGCGGCGGTGCTGCCCGGCACCCTGGCCACCATGAACGCGATCTTCCGTGGGCGGGATCGGGTGATCGCGTTCGCGGTGTGGGGATCGGTCATCTCCGGAGTGGCCGCCATCGGGCCGCTGCTCGGCGGCTGGCTGACCACCGACCACACCTGGCCGTGGATCTTCCTGGTCAACATTCCGTTCGGGGCGGTGGTGCTGGTCGGGCTGCTGCTGTTCGTTCCCGAGACCCGGATGGGTAAGTCCGCGCCCGGCCTCGATGTCGACGGATTCCTGCTCAGCGCGGCGGGTTTCGCGCTCGTGGTGTTCGCCCTCATCGAAGGACAGAGCTACGGGTGGTGGCGGCCGCTGCGAGAGTTCCCGTTGCCGGGGTTCACCTGGTCGGCCGATGCGCCGGTATCGCCGGTTCCGGTGCTGCTGGCCCTGGGCGTGCTGGCGCTGGGGCTGTTCGTGCGCTGGGAGCGGCATCGCATCCTGATCGGTCGCTCGGCGCTGCTGGACCCCGCGCTGTTCCGGATTCCGAGTTTCCGGTGGGGCAATGTCGCCGCCTTCGCGGTGGCGCTGGGCGAATTCGGTCTGCTGTTCGTGCTGCCGCTGTTCATGGTGAATGTGTTGGGGCTGTCCACACTCCAGGCCGGTTATGTGCTCGCGGGCATGGCGGCCGGTGCGTTCCTGGCCGCCGGGATCGCCGAAGGACTGGTGCGTCGGTACGGGCCGGTGCGGGTGGTACAGATCGGGCTGGGGTTGGAGGCGGTCGCGGTGGCGGCGACCGCGTTGTTCGTGACGCCGGATATTTCGGCGTGGTGGCTGGCGGGCATGCTCGCCGTCTACGGCATCGGGCTCGGTATGGCGTCGGCGCAGCTCACCGGGACGGTGCTGGGGGAGGTGCCGCCGGAGAACTCCGGGCAGGGATCGGCCACCCAGAGCACGGTGCGCCAGGTCGGCTCGGCGTTCGGCACGGCCGTGGTGGGCGGTCTGCTGTCGGTGGCGCTCGGCCACGATCTGGCCGAACGGCTGGCCGCGGTGCCGAACCTGCCCGAGGAGGCCGCCGACACCATCGCCACCGCCACCCGGGAATCGGCGGGCGGTGCCATCGCGGGCGTCCGCGAACACGAAGGCGTCACCGAGGTGCTGAACGCCCTGCTCCAAGGTTTCACCGACGCCACCCGCACCACCCTGCTGGCCGCCACGATCTTCCTCCTGCTGGGCCTGGCCGCCGCCACCCTGATCCCGCACCGGCCGCCCGAGACTCCGGTCAGTCGATGAGGCCGAGGTCGCGCAGGTGGTGGAAGACCAGGAGGGAGCCGGGGGCGACGTGCGGCATGGCGGCGTATTCGGCGACCGTGAAGTAGCGGATCTCGGCGATTTCGCTGCTGGGCCGCGGATCGTCGGTGAGTTCGGCGGTGAAGCAGGTCATGTGCAGTCGGGTGCCCGGCGTGTGGCCGTACGCCTCCGCGCGGAAGACGCCGAGTTCGTTCACCGCCGTCACGCCCACACCGAGTTCCTCGCGGATCTCGCGGTGCAATGCGGCCTCCGGCGTCTCGCCCGGATCGATCTTGCCGCCCGCCATGTAGAAGACATCCTTGCCGACCGATCGGGCCTGAATGAGACGGCGATCGCGGATATGGGCCAGGGCAGCGGTGCGAATCACCCGAACCAGCTTAGGGAGTGCCGACGGCTCACTGCGTGGGCGGGGCCAACTTCCAGTGCCGGGTCAGCGCGTCGGCGATCTCGGGCAGGACGGTCACCGGAATACGCTTGTGCCGCAGCATGGTTCGGATCTCGCCGACCTGCTCGCGCTTGCGCATGTCGTAGGCGCTGGCAATGGGCCGCACCACCGGGGGAATCGACAGCAACACCAGTTCACCGTGCGGCTCCTCGCCCCCGTTGAGATCCAGTGCCAGCGCCCAGCGGCCGTGCTCGTCGAGTGCGAAACGGCCCGCCACCACCCGATCCCAGGCGATGGTCTCCGCCGACCACGGCGTCCGCCGCACGATGGCGTCCGCGCCGAGCACCACCCCGTCGCGCTTGAACAGCGCCAGCAGCAGGGCGACGGCCGCGACGGCTCCCACCGCGATACCGGTGAACACCCGGTTCAACCCGAAGGCCGCCACCGTCGCCCCGCACACCGCCAGCAGCGTCAGCGCCCCCACCGACCCGTACGTGGCCGCGCGCCCGCGCGGCACCACCCCGGCCCGCACCACCGTGGTCATAGCGCCTCCCGCATCCGTCGTTCCGCGCCACGGTACCGGGACTTCGTCGAACCCGGCTGACCGGTTTTCCGTCGCACCCCGACGCCGCAGCGCACTGGTCCCGGCCTGTCGCCGGAACGGCTCGGAAATCGGCGCGCTGCCGGGGATCGGCGGCGCACTGGCGCTCGCGGCCGCTGGTCTGGTGACACGCTCGTGACCAGCGAAATCTACGACGACGGCCCCGTACGGGGCACGACCGGTGTATCGGGTCAGGCTTCCAGTGGGACCGCGGCCTCGGCGGTGTACACCAGGAAGGTCAGGCTCTCCTGGAAGTACAGCTCGACCTGGTTGGCGTCGTGGGACAGGTAGCCGATCGAGAGGTCCTGGCCCAGTTGCAGATCGAAGTCGCCGCCGCGGGTGGTCAGGACGAAGGCCCCGTCGATGGCGGGGGCCCAGATGATCTGGCCGTCGATGAGGCGTTCGATATGGGTGCGGATCGGGTGGCCGTGGTCGGAGGTCTCGCTGACCGCCGTGTAGAGGTCGGCCGACAGCAGCACCGAGTACGGGCCGTCCACCCCGCCCAGGCGTAGCTTGCTCAGCGCCTGCGCGATCGTCTCCGGGACCAGGCGCGGGTCGCCGGGCAACTTCACCGGCTCATTGGAGGTACTGGACCGGATGCCGGTGATGGCGGCGGCCGGGTAGCCCTCGAAGATGGCGCGGTCCTCGGCGAAGGCGATCTTCTTGGCGGCGTCCTTCACCGCGTCCAGGTCGGTGTCGTTCGCACCGCGTTCCACATTGTCGAGTTCCTCGCGGGTCAGGCTGAACGGCACGCGCAGCTCCACCAGCGGGGCCACCAGCCGCTGCCGCGCCTGCACACCCTCGTCGGGCGGGTTGATGACGGTGGTGCGGCCCAGGCCGACCGCGTTGAAATCGGCCCCGTGCGGACCCGACAGATCGACCACGCGGCGACCGGCGATGTGCCGCTTGAAGGTTCGTGTCGCCTCCTCCTCGATGGCCGCCCAGGCCGCGGAGGTGATCGGCGCGAGTTCGCGATGGAGGTTGTTCATGCCTTAGCTCCTTTTCAACGTGCCGATACCGAGGGAACCGTTACCGGATATGTCAACATCGTCCGCCTCCGGAGATTCCCGCGCCGCCGGTGCGGGTGCGTCCGGCAGCTCATCGAAAAAGCTTGTGGCGGGCGCGAAGAACGCGGTACCGGTGACGGCCGTGGAGAAATCGAGAATGCGGTCGTAGGCGGCCTCGTCGCTGCCGAGGAACATGCGCTCGAGCATGGTCTCGATCACGGTCGGGTCGGCCGCGTAGGCGATGTAGTACGTGCCGAACTCTCCGGCCGCCACACTGCCGAAGGGCATATTGGCCCGGGTGATCTGACCCAGGTCGTCCTGATCGTTCACGGCGATATGGGCGTCCGCGGGTTTGTCGGCGTCGTCGAGTTCGAAGTCGTCGACCTTGGTGCGGCCGATCACCCGCTCCTGCTCGGGGACCGACAGCGCCCGCCAGGCGTCCATGTCGTGCAGGTACTTCTGCACGTACACGTAACTGCCCCCGGTGAATTCGGCGTCCTCCGGGCCGACCAGAGTGGCGGAGCGGGCCAGTTGCCCCTCGGGGTTCTCGGTGCCGTCCACGAAGCCGAGCAGGTCGCGTTGCTCGAAGTAGCGGAAGCCCTGGGTCTCGTCCACGATGGTGGCCGCCCCGGCCAGCCGTTCCCCGATCTTCATGGCGAGCTCGAAGCAGGCGTCCTGATTCTCGGCCTTGAGGTGGAACAGCAGGTCGCCGGGCGTGGCGGGGGCCTGGTGCCTGTCGCCCTCGTAGCCCGGGAATTCGTGCAGCCGAGCGGGTTTCGGCCCGGCGAAGAGGCGATCCCAGGCGGCGGACCCGATGGCGGCCACGCAGGTCAGTCCCGAGCCGGGTACCCGGAATCCGACGGACCGGCGTAATCCGGGCAGGTCTGCGAGTAGATCGCGCACCACCGCCTCGCCCCCCTCGTCGATGGTGGCGACGAGGAAGATCGCGGCGGGTGTCAGCGGGTCGAGTATCGGCTGCGGCTCACCCATGGGCTCCAGCCTAGAACCACGATCGAGTGCGGCGGTCCTCCGGTTGCCCTGTGTCTGCCGGTGAGCTGTACCGACCAGCAGGTTTGCTCCGGCGTCTACTTCGCCACAGTGAGCAGGAAGGCCACATCGTCCACGGCCTTCACGCTGTGCCGGGCGTCGGGGATGACCAGCAGGTCACCGGCCGAACCCTTCCACTCGTTGGTCCCGCTGATCAGGGTCAGGGTGCCGCTGAGCACGACCATGGTGGCCTCACCCGGATTCTCGTGCTCGGCCAGGCTCTGACCGGCCGTCAGGGCGATCACGGTCTGGCGCAGGGAGTGGGCGTGCCCCCCGTAGATCGTCTGCGAACTGCGCCCGCTCGAGGCGGTGGCGGCGATCTTCAATTGCTGGCGGGCGACCGCGGTCAGCGATTTCTTGTCCATGGACTGCCTTTCGCCGGGCTGATATCCGTGAGTATGCCCGACGGCCTCGAACCGCTCGGCTATTTCGCCGGTTCGTGTGCGGGAATTGCCGTACACGCGATATTCGCGTGATCCGTGTTACCGCGTATAGCGCCGAAAGCGATACCGCAGACCCGTGGTGGATTCGCGCCACGGTTCGGATTCGGCCGACCACTCCGGGCCGATGGCGGGGGCGTAGCAGTCGCCGGCGATATCCGCGTCCACCTCGGTGACCATCAGTTCGGTCGCCGAAGGCAGTGCGGCACGGTAGATTTCACCGCCACCCATCACCCATACCGGCTCGTCGCCGGCCAGGGCGAACGCCTGCTCCAGCGACCCGGCGCGCTCGGCACCCGTCGCCGCCCACTCCGGATCGCGGGTCACCACGATATTGCGGCGGCCCGCCAGCGGGCGGAAGCGCGCGGGCAGCGAATCCCAGGTGCGACGGCCCATGATCACCGGGTGTCCCCAGGTCACATCCTTGAAATGCGCCATATCCTCCGGAATTCGCCACGGAATGGTGTTGTCCACCCCGATGACGCCGTCCAGGGTCTGCGCCCAGATGAGCCCGACGGTCCGCACCCGCACCGCGCTGTCCGCGCTCACACCGCCACCGGGGCCTTGATGGCCGGATGATGCTGGTAGTCCAGCACTTCCACATCCTGGTAGCGGTACTCGAACAGGGTCGGGGCCTGCCGCAGCCGCAGCCGCGGGAACGGATACGGTTCCCGGCTCAACTGCTCGCGCACCTGGTCCACGTGGTTGTCGTAGATATGGCAGTCGCCGCCGGTCCAGATGAAATCACCCGGTTCCAGGTCGGCCTGCTGCGCCACCATGTGGGTGAGCAGGGCATAACTCGCGATATTGAACGGCACGCCCAGGAACAGGTCCGCGCTGCGCTGATACAGCTGGCAGGAGAGCCTGCCGTCGGCCACGTAGAACTGGAAGAAGGCGTGGCAGGGGGCCAGCGCCATGCGGTTCAGCTCCGCCACGTTCCAGGACGAGACGATGATGCGGCGCGAATCCGGATCGGTGCGCAGCGTCTCGAGCACCTGCGCGAGCTGGTCGATATGGCCGCCGTCCGGGGTCGGCCAGGAACGCCACTGCACGCCGTAGACCGGCCCCAGCTCGCCGTCGGCATCGGCCCACTCGTCCCAGATGCTGACGCCGTGCTCCTGCAACCAGCGCACATTGGAGTCGCCGCGCAAGAACCACAGCAGCTCGTAGACGATGGACTTGAGGTGCACCTTCTTCGTGGTGACCAGCGGAAAGCCGCGCGACAGGTCGTAGCGCAGCTGATGGCCGAAGATGCTGCGGGTGCCGGTGCCCGTCCGATCCGATTTCGGGGTGCCGCTGTCCAGCACCAGCCGCAGCAGGTCCTCGTACTGGGTGTCTCGGTGCTGGATGTCTCGGGGGGCGTCCACGCCTGGCAAGCCTACCCACTCCGCACCTGGCAAGCTTACGCAGTGTGCGGCAGCTCTATGTGATCGGAATCGGCGCCGGGGATCCGGACCAGGTCACCGTGCAGGCCATCAAGGCGCTGCGTCGGGTGGACGTGTTCTTCGTCATCGGCAAGGGAGCCGAGAAGCGGGAACTGGTGGATGTGCGCACCGCCATTCTCGAGGAGCACGCGCGGCGGCCGTATCGGATCGTGGAGATCCCCGACCCGCCGCGCGACCGGTCGGTGCCCGCCGCCGGTGCGGACGACGCCTACCGCGGGGTGGTGGCGGACTGGCACGAACGGCGCAGCGAACTGCTGGAGGCGGCCTTCGCCGCGACCGAGGGCGTGGGCGGCATTCTGGTCTGGGGTGACCCCTCGCTCTACGACAGCACCCTGCGCATGGTCGAACGGGTGCTCGACCGGGGGCGGGTGCGGTTCGAGTACACGGTCATCCCCGGCATCACCAGCCCGCAGGCGCTCGCCGCCGGACATCGCATGGTGCTGCACGAGATCGGCGCACCCGTGCAGATCACCACCGGTCGGCGGTTGCGCGAGGAGGGTGTGCCGTCGGATCGATCCACCCTCGTCATGCTCGACGGCGACTGCTCCTTCACGTCCGTACCGGGCGACGACGTGCACATCTGGTGGGGGGCCTACCTCGGTATGCCCGATGAGACTCTCATCGCGGGGCCGCTGCGAAAAGTGGAGCAGGAGATCGTGACCCGGCGCGCCGAGCTGCGCGCGGCCAAGGGCTGGATCATGGACATCTATCTGCTGCGCCGTAGCTGAATCATCCGCCGAGTTGCCCGGCGACGAGCTCCCGACCTGCGGGAACGGTCCGCCGGGTTAGGCTGCCGGTGGTGGGATCGGAAGGTGGTGCGGGTTCGGTGACGCTCATCGGCCGGGAGGAGTCGGCGGCGGTGCTGCGCGAGCACCTGCGCCGCACGCTGACCAGCCACGGCGGGCTGATCCTCGTCGCCGGTGAGGCCGGAATCGGCAAGACCGCGCTCATGACGCAGGTGCTCGGGGAGTTCACCGACGCGGCGCTGGTGCTGGCGGCCACCGCCTGGAGCGGGGACGGCGTGCCCGGGTACTGGCCGTGGGTGCAGATTCTGCGGCGGCTGCGGGATCGTTGTGACGCCGACGAGTGGGCCGCGGTCGTCGATTCCGCCGGAGCGGCGCTGGTCGCGCTGACGGAGGGGACGCCCGGAGCGGATGCCAGGGGGCAACCGGGTGCCAGGAGCCGTCCGGTTGCTGCCGCGCGGCCAGGGGCTGGGGGAGCCTCGGACGCTCCCAGGGCCTCGCAGGGGGGAGCGGACTCGGACGATGCGGGGGCCTCGCAGAGGGCGGGGGCCTCGGGCGTCGCGGGGGCCTCGGGCGTGGTAGGAGCCTCGGACGAGGCGGGACCTGCTGAGGGCGACGGAGTTTCAGGCGTTCCCGGATCGGGGGTTACGGAGGCTTCGGGCTCGGCGCGGACCACGCGGGCCGCTGGATTCTCGGCGGTTGCGGGATACATCGACGCTGCGGGTTTCTCGGATTCAGCGGGCTTCTCGGATGCAGTGGAGTTCCCGAATAGTGCGGGGTTATCGGATGGTGCGGGGATGTCGGACGCGGCGGGCAGGGCGGGCGTCACGGGTACTTCGGACACTGCGGTGCCCGCGGATGTCGCTGGACTTGGTGGCATGCGCTCGGGCCAAGCGGTGCAGGGGAATTGGGCGCTGTTCGAGATCGGGGATGCGATCACCGCCGCACTGGTGAGCGCGGCGCGGCAGCGTCCGGTCTTCGTGGTGATCGATGATCTGCACCATGCCGATCCGGAGTCGGTGCGGGTGCTGACCTTTCTCGCGCGCCATGCCTGGTTCGAGCGGATCGCCGTGGTTGCCGCGGTGCGCGATACCGAGCTCGCCGCCGAACAGCATCCGCTGCGTGAGGTTTTCCCGGAGGTGTGGGCGGCCGCGCAGACGGTGGAGCTGTCGGGGCTGTCGGGGGTCGAGACCGCCGCCCTGGCCGCCCGGCTGACCGGGAGCACACCGCCGCCCGAGATCGCGTGGCGCATCGCGAGCGCCAGCGGCGGCAATCCCTTTCTGGCGGAACAGGCCACGCGGCTGTGGCATGGCGGCGGGTCCATCGACACCCTGACTCCGGGCGTGCGCCAGACCCTGGACGCGCGACTGGCACCGCTCCCGGAGCGAGTGGTGGCGGCGCTCGGTGTTGCGGCGGTGGTGGGACGCGAATTCGCCGTTCCCGTGGTCGCCGCCGCGCTCGACACCACCCCGGCCGAACTGGCCGACACTCTCGCCCAGGCGGTGCGCGCACGTCTGGTCGGCCGCACCGGCGCCACCCTCGGTGGGCCGAGCGGCGACCGGTTCGTCTTCGTACACGACCTGATTCGCGAAACCCTGCTGGCGCGGCTGGACGCGGCGGACCTGCACCGGCGGCACGCCGACGTCCTCACCGCCCTGGAGCGCCTGCCCCGCGATGTAACCGGCGCGACCGCAAGCGATTTCGCCCACCACGCCTACCAGCTGACCCGATCCGGCGACCCCTCCGCTGCCGCCCGCACCCTGCACTACCTGCTCAGCGCGGCCGCCGACGCCGACACCCGCTCGGCCGCCGGGGAAGCCGCCCACCACTACCGCCGAGCCCTCACCCTGCTGCCCCCCGACAACCTCCCCCGCCGTGGCCGCCTCGGCCTCGCCCTGGCCGCCGCCGCCCACCGCGCGGGCGAACTCCCGGAAGCCCGCGCGGCATACGAAACCGTCCTCATCGAATCCCGTGCGGCACACCGCGAATCGGCTGACCGGCCCGATCCGAAACGGTTGACGGACAGGCGAGAGCTCGACACGGACCGCGAAATGGGTGGAGGTCGCGGCGGCGAGGGTACGGACGTTGAGATGGATGCGGCAGGGAGGAGCGGCGCAGCGGAGCTCGGGTACGGCGCGCGTGTGTGCGGGAGCGGTGGAGAGGGAGCGCGTACCGGTGCGGACCAAGCGGATGGTGCTCCGGCGGACGGTGGGCTGGCACCCGTGGGTGACACGCGAGAGACAACTGGCGACATGCGGCCGGAGTCGGTGTCCGCTGGGGTGGAGTCGTGTCCCGGCGGGGGTGAGTCGGCAAAAGGAGCGATGGAGTCGTGTCCCGGCGCGGGCGAGTCGGCAAATGTACGGGTGGAGGGGTGTCCTGGTGACATGGAGTCCACTCCTGATGGAGTGGAGTCGGTGCCCGGTGCAATGAATTCGGTTACCGACGCGGTGAATTCGGTGCCGAGGGTGGCGGCGGAGTTGTTCGCGCGGGCCGTGCTCGGGTTGCAGGGGCTCGGGATGACGGATCCGGAGGGGGCGGCCGCGCGGGAGGTCGAGCTCATCGACGAGGCGCATCGGAGGCTGGTGCGGGAGCGGGCGGAGGGG
>NZ_JASCXP010000008.1:0-45138 GCF_030010695.1 Nocardia sp. CC201C | reverse complement strand
TCACCCAGGCCGTCGACGCCGGAGAGCGTGCCGCCCACGGTGTTCTTGATGATGGTGATGTCGCCGCGCTTGGCGTTCTCGTACACCCAGCGCGCGTTGGCGGGGCTCAGATTCAGGCAGCCGTGGCTGGTGTTGTACGAACCCTGCGCGCCCACCGACCACGGGGCCGAGTGGAAGAAGATGCCGGAGTAGGAGATTCGCGTCGCGTAGTCCACCGGGGTCTTGTAGCCATCGGGCGAGTCCACCGCCACACCGTAGGTCGAGGAGTCCATGATGATCTTCTCGTGCCGGTCGGCCACGATGTAGATGCCGTTGTCGGTGGGTGTGCTGTTCTTGCCCATCGAGGTCGGCATGGTGCGGATCACCTCGCCGTTCTTCTCCACCGTCACCTGCTTGGTGTTGTCGTCGGCGGTGAAGATCACGGCGTCGCCGATGGTGAAGGTGGACGTGATGTCCGCGTCACCGACCAGTCCGTTGCCCAGATCCTTGCCGTACACGTCGACCTCGATGTCGACCTTGGTGCCCGGAGCCCAGAAGTGCTCGGGCCGCCAACGCACCTCGCGGTTGTTCACCCAGTAGAAGGCGCCTTCCACCGCGGGCGTGGTGGTGATTTTGATCGCGTTCTGCGCGGCCTTGCGGTCCGGGATGTTCTCGTCGAACTGGATCGCGATCGGCTGCCCGATACCGACCACCTCGTTCTCCCCCGGGATCAGGTACGGGTGGGTGCGGTTGTTCGGCGAGATCGTGGTGAAGCTCATGCTGGTGGTGTTCGCGCCGCCGAGCCCGATGGCGTCCACGCTCAGCCGATAGGTCCGCCCGAAGCCGAGCGGCTCGGTCAGCTTCCACGACTGCCCGTCGGCGGCCAGTTCACCGCTGACCTCCCGCCCCTCCGGATTGAGCAGGCTCACCTTGTTGATCTTGCCGTCCTCGACCTTCAGCACCAGCGGATCACCCGGTGACACCCCGATCTGCCCGTCCTTGACCGGTGCGACGAGCTTCGGCTTGATCAGCTCGCTGATCGGATTCGAGTCGATGGCGACCGCGGACGAATCCGTCCCCGACCCGGATGAACATGCCCCCAGCGCCAGCACTAGCGCCGACAGCACAGCCACTGCGCCCAGCAGCTTCCGCGATCGGCGTCGGCCCTGACCATTCCTCATATTCACAACCCCACTTCACGTCTCGGTGCGTGCGCGGGGTCCGCTGCCTACCCCGACTACGCCTGCTCGACCCACCACGCCTGCGGGGAGCGGTCGAGACACGATCATTCTGCCAGGCCCCAGGGACACAGACACACGACCACAACCACCCTCCGCAGGGCTCGCCCCGTTCATCCGTTCCCAACCCCATTCCGTTAACACGGATGATCACATCCGTCCACCGCAACAGAAACCCCAGCTAGACCCCGCGATTTCACTTTCAGAGCCACAGCCTGTTAAGGTTTCTTCCGCACCGAAGAGCTCCCGAAACGCCGGCGAGCACACGGCACGCGCCATTAGCTCAATTGGCAGAGCAGCTGACTCTTAATCAGCGGGTTCGGGGTTCGAGTCCCTGATGGCGCACCATATTCGGTGCGATCGCACCACACCGCATTCGGCGGCGGACAGCCCGGGCCACCGAAAATCTGTTCACCTCGTGCTGCCGACCGATTCCGGTTCACCACGGTCTACCTCGGTGAACCGGCGGTCAGGTCGGCCGGGCACCGATCACATCCGGTGTTCGAGTGCACTGCGACACGTAGCGGTCCGGATGGCCACTGACCATGTCAGTTCGGTCCTTGCCCGAGCGCCGCACATCAGTCGACCTCGCTTGCTGAAGGCCGGCAGAAGCGAAGTCCACAAGCGCGACGATGGCGTGATGAAACCACTATCCGCTTCATCTGCCGTTGTCGATGTGATTCCCGCTGTGACGCTCGGTGTGCTACCGCATACATCGGTGGTGTTCGCAGCGCTGCCTGCCCTGGCCCCCGAGTCCGCGCGACTGGATCCGGGTACCGACCAGTTTTTGTTGGCCGCGGCCCGGCTCGATGGCTCCGGCCGATTTCGTGCCCAGGCATTGCTGCGAGCGTTGGGCTGGCCACCATCGACACGACTGGAACTGCGTCAGACCGCGACAACAGTGACCATCCATGCCGACCCCGCCGGAAGTGCCATGGTCACGGCACGGGGACTCCTCGCGCTACCGGTGGCGACGCGACGCTGGCTCGGCGTCGAGGCCGCAGCCCTTGTCGTGGTGATCGCGCTACCCGCTCCCGGGCTGATGATCCTGGCCGCACCCGATCGGTTGGTCGCGGCGTTGTTGCAGTGTTCGGGGGCCGGTCATGTCTGCTGACCCGGACCGGATCGCCGAGGCCCGCCGAGTCTTGGCGGCTTTGGGGGTGAGCACGGCGGATTTGGAGCAACGCCCGCCGGTGCCGACGCTGGACGAGTACCTGCCGCAGATCATGGGTGCCGTCGGGCCCGGCATGCTGCGAACCTACCGCCCGTATTGGAATCACCTGTCGGTGGCGTTCGGTACGCGACGCCTGAACACGATCACAGCCACCGAGATCGAGAACCTCGAATATCGTGTCGCGGCCAACGCCGCCCAACGCAGCAGCAATCGCTACGGCCGATCCGCACGGGAGTCGTTCATCGCCGCGGCCCGCGCCATCTACAGCCGCGCCATCGCCGACGAACTGCTGCCGGCCGGATCGTCCCCGGCGCACCGAGTCGCCAAACCCCGCCGGTTACCCAGCACACGACGTGCACTGACCGCCGCCGAGCTCGAACAGATCAACACCGTCGCGCGGTCCTCCGGTAACGACCCGGTCCTGGATGCGCTGCTGCTGCGATTGCACACCGAAACCGCCTGCCGCCGCGGCGGTGCCCTCGGGTTACGGGTGTGTGATCTCGACGCCGAGGAGTGCCTGGTGCGACTACGGGAGAAGGGACAGACCATCCGGTGGCAGCCGATCAGTCCACCCCTGACCCAAGCGTTGATCCGCCTCGCCCACGCGCGAGGCGCCGGGAAACCGGGCACGAACCTGCTGCGCTACCGCGACGGTCGGCCGCTGACCTACCGCCGCTACGACAACCTGTGGAACCGTGTACGTGACCAACTGCCCTGGGCGGCCGCACAAGGCGTGTCGACGCACTGGCTGCGCCACACCACTCTGACCTGGGTCGAACGCAACTTCGGCTACGGCGTGGCCCGCGCCTACGCCGGACACACCGACCGAGCGGGCGCATCCACCACCACCTACATCAAGGCCGACGTCCAGGCCGTCGCCGGAGCATTGGCCGCAATGACCGGCCACCCGCACCCACTCGCCATCGACCCCGACAGCTACCCCGCAACCGCGCGGATCACCACCGCCCGGTCAACCGGGCCACATCCATCGTCCTGATGGTTGCCGTGACCTAGATCCTGCCTTGCCGGGGACTGTCGCGCAGTCCCGGCACAGCTCCCCGTCGTCCGAGCATCGGGCGGCGGGCGAATCGTCCCGCAGCGACACCCTCGGTCCCGGTCCTCACCCAGAGCAGCACAATCGCTCAACCTGTGGAAGGGCACAGCGAGGTTGGGCCTGGCTCTCGGGGGATGTGTCGCCTGCCAGGGTGATGGGACCACCGTTTTGCCAAGAGTATGGGACCGGGTTGCGTCCGGTCGCGGGGCCGTGTCGATGGTGACCGACGACCGGGCTGCCGGTCAATCCGGGTCGGTCGGATCGGCTGGTTTGCTGCGGCGCGGCTTCTGCCGCTGCCGGTAGGACTCGCCCTCGACGACGAGTTCGTAGGCGGCTGATTGCAGCCGGTCCATCGCCGACTGCGCCAGCAGCGGGTCGGCCATCATGGTCAGGATCTCGGGTGGTTCCCGGTTGCTGGTGATCACGGTGGAAGCCTTGCGGTGGCGTTCGACGATCAACTCGTAGAAATCGTTGGTCTCGATGGCTTCGAGCCGATGCAACGCGCCGCGGCCAGCACTACGCCAGCGTCCTGATCGACGCGGCCACCCATCAATGCATCGACGTGCTGCCCGATCGCCGCCGTCAGGTGTCGCAGTGGAGAGAGCGGTGCCGACAAGGTTGACCAACGCGCCCTCCTTTCGGCTGGTGGAGCAGCTCGAGCAGGCGGCTCACGGGCATGGCTGCGGCTGCAGCTTCGGCCCTGGCTTGCTGGGCGATCGTGAGAGCCTCATCGATCTGGCGGGCAAAACGAACGGCCGTGCCAGCAGGAGACGCGCCTGACCCGAGTGATCGTCGCGCTCGTGCTGGCGGTACTCGCCGCGGTCGTGGTCGCGGCGTTCACCTCCGGTGAGACCTTGTGGCAGCGACTGGAATTCGGTACCGATATCACCGTCGACGGGGTGCTGCAGGCGGCGGGGCTGTTGTTCTTCGCGTTCGCCGGGTACGCGCGCATCGCCACCCTCGGCGAGGAGGTGCGCGACCCGGCGCGCACCATCCCGCGCGCGATTCCGCTCGCCCTCGGTATCACCCTGGTCGTCTACGCCGCGGTCGCCGTGGCCGCGCTCGGGGTGCCCGGCCCGCAGCGGTTGGCAGGTGCGGGCCGAGCACCTTTGGCCGAGCTTGTTCGGGCGGCGGGCGCGGACTGGCTGGAGCCGGTGGTGCGCACCGGAGCGGCGGTCGCCGCACTGGGGTCGCTGCTGGCATTGATCCTCGGGGTGTCCCGCACAACCTTGGCCATGGCGCGGGATCGGCATCTGCCGCACAGCCTTTCGGCGGTGCATCCACGTTTCGCCGTGCCGCACCGCGCGGAGGTGGCCGTCGGGGTGATCGTGGCCATCGTGGCCGCCACCGCCGATCTGCGCTCGGCGATCGGATTCTCCTCCTTCGGCGTGCTGCTCTACTACGCGATCGCCAACGCCTCGGCCTGGACGCTCACCCGCGCCGAGAACCGTCCTGCGCGGGCCGTTCCGGTAATCGGGTCGGCAGGCTGCGTGGTGCTGGCGTTCACGCTGCCGGGCGGCATCGGTGCTGACCGGAATCGGGGTCGTGACGCTCGGGGCCGCACTGTACGCACTGCGGCGGCGCGGCATCTCCGCCGATACTGGATCCGCAGGCAGTTCGTAACGACATCCCGAACGCGGAAGGACAAAACGTATGTCCGAGAACCGAACTCGCTACCTCGATCGTCTCACCGCCACCAGCGCACCCGCGGCGGTGATCCTCATCCGCGGCTATGTGGGCGCGATCTTCCTGTTCGAAGGGATCCTGAAGTTCGCGCGCCCCGGCACCCTGGGCACCGGCCGCTTCGACAAGGCGGGAATCCCGGCCCCGGGATTCTTCGCCCCGCTGGACGGGATACTCGAAATCAGCTGTGGCGTACTCATTCTCGCCGGATTGCTCACCCGGGCGGCCGCGGTCCCGATGATCGTGAACATGCTCGGCGCGCTCCTGATCACCAAATCACCGATTCTGTGGGGCGATGCCGCGCTGTTCTCCGGCAAGTCCGGCTGGTGGGACTTCGTCCACGAGTCCCGCACCGATCTGGCCCAACTGACCGGCAGCGTCTTTCTGCTCCTCGTCGGTGCGGGCGCCTGGTCTCTCGACTCGCGTCGGAGCGCTCACCATGCTTCGGCGCCGGTATCGCGCTGAGACATTCACGGCTCGTTCCCGAGCACCTCGCGGGCCAGCTCCCGCAGCGTGCGCCGATCCTCGGCCAGAGCGCCACGCCCTGCCTCCGTGGCCCGGTAGACGCGCCGGGTCCGCCCGTCCACCACCTGCTGCTCGGATACGAGCAGTCCGTCGGCTTCGAGCCGATGCAGCGTCGGATACAGGGTGCCGGGACTTATCCGATACCCGTGATGGGCGAGTTCCTCGGTCAGCCACGCGCCGTGGACCGCACCCTCGGCGGCGTGATGCAGGATGTGCAGCCGCACCGCCGCCCGCTGAAACTCCCGCACCACACCACCTCACCCACGCGATGACGAAACCGATATCGGAATCCGATCCTACGGCGGTGACCACACCGACAACAGCGACGCCCACGGCCGACCCGTCCGGCAATTCCGGGCTGACTCCGCGACGGCGAGGACTCGCCGCGAACCCGAACCGATCAACTCCGACATCGACCTGATCGACCGGCATGCGCCCTTCTACGGAGGGAGGCCGATCCGACACGCGGCGCAGGGTCGTCATCGACGGGCCCTTCCCACGACCCTGCCTTCGTGATCACCGACCGGGTCCGTCCAGTGGGACCATGGATGCACACGCGAGTCGCCGTAGCGGCGGCTCAACCGACCGCCGGATCTCAGCGACGGTGCACAGGTCCGGTATCGCGAGTAGAGGTGAGCACGATGCGATTGGCGGGCGAGGCATTACGACTGACTATTTTCATCGGCGACAGCGATACCTGGCATCACAAGCCCCTCGCAGCGGAAATCGTGCACCGCGCCCACCGCAGCGGGCTGGCTGGGGCGTCGGTCTTCCACGGCGTGGAAGGCTACGGAGCCACCTCCCTGATCCACACCAGCCGACTGCTGTCGCTGTCGCAGGACCTGCCGGTCGCGATCGTCATCGTCGACGACGCGCAGCGTATTCGCCAGTTCCTGCCGCAACTCGACGAACTCGTCACGGAGGGCATGGTCATCCTCGATTCTGTCGAGGTCATCCGCTATGCGACCAGCGAGCACAAGAGGCGCTAGCGGCGACCGGCCGGGCGGTGATCTCGCCCACACGCGAGCCGCGCAGCGGCGGCCACGCGGCTACCCTGTGAACAACGATGCGGCGGTGGGGCTCGCCGCTCCGAGACCGGAGAACCGCGGCACCAGCGCCGCCAACAGTCCCTACCCGATACAAACCCCTAGCGGGTGGATCGAGTAGGAGAACTCTGTGACCAGCGAGCCGACCGTGGCCCGGAAGTCCGGCGGCACCGAACCGATCGATTCCGATATCGACCTGCGCTCCCCCGCTCAGCGCGGCGAATTGCCCCGCACGCATGGAGTTGTGCTGGCCGTTATCGCCGCCGGCGGTGGACTGGGCGCGGCGGCCCGCTACGGGCTCGCGCAGCTGTGGCCGACCGCACCCGGCGGGTTCCCGTGGGCGACATTGGCCGCCAACATGATCGGATGTTTCCTCATCGGCATGCTGATGGTCGCCGTCACCGAGATGTGGGTCGCTCACCATCTGCTGCGACCGTTCCTCGGGGTCGGCGTACTCGGGGGGTTCACGACCTTCTCCACCTATGCCAACGACGCGCGCGCCTTGCTGCAACCCGGCACGGTCGGCATCGCCTTCGCCTATCTGGCGGGCACACTGGTCTGCGCACTGTTCGCGACTCTCGCCGCCGTGCGGCTCACTCGCGCCGGGTACGAGACAATCCGCCGCCGGGCCCAGGAGGCGGCGGCGTGAGCGCGGTCCTCGTCGTGATCGGCGCGATGATCGGCGCACCACTGCGCTATCTCACCGACCGCGCCGTCCAGACCCGCCACGACAGCGTATTCCCTTGGGGCACATTCATCGTCAACCTCACCGGCTGCCTCATCCTGGGCGGGCTGGCCGGGGCCACGATCTCCACACCGTGGTTCGCGTTGCTGGGCACCGGATTCTGTGGCGCGCTCACCACCTACAGCACCTTCGGCTACGAAACCGTCCGGCTCGCCGAACAGCGCGCCTACCTGTTCGCGTCACTGAACATCCTCATCAGCGTGACCGCCGGGCTCGGCGCGGCGCTGCTCGCGTACACCACCGTCCAGGCCGCACTGGCTTGAAGTCCGTCCTGCCCCGTGACCGGCTACTGAGGCGAACAAAGTCATGCCGGTCCCGCGCCAAGAACGCCCTCTACCGCCGGCTCCGCCTCTCCCTACCGGAAAACTCTCCGCCCCAACAGATTCTGTTCCAGCTGTACCACGAGATCCACCGGGGCCACATCTACGACCTGCCAGCACTGTTGCCCGAGGTCTGGCTGCACTGGGACCACAGGACGGTCGCGCAACGCGGAGTCCGCGCACTGCTCGGGCAGCGGATGGATTTTCTGCTGCTGCGCGGCCGGTACCGAATCGTCCTGGAAGTCGACGGAGCTACGCACTACACCGACCGGGATGGAAATCCGTCCCCTGCCGAGTACGCCCGCAATACGCGCATGGACCGGAGCCTGCGGCTGCGCGGCTATGAGGTATTCCGCTTCGGCGCCTCGGAACTGCGGTCTCCCGAACAAGCCGCCCCGCTGCTCACCAACTTCTTCGAGGAGTTGTTCGACCGATTCCCAGACCACAACGCATCATGATCTTCAACGCCCATCCACGTGCCTTCACGCATCCGTTGTCGGCATATCGACTCTCACGACTGCCCACGACGTTCGAGGAAGACGGTGTCACGCCACACGCCGTCGAGTTGCGCGATGCGTTCGCGGACGCCGACGGTGCGGAACCCGGCCGAGTGGTGCAGCGCGATGCTGGCACGGTTCTCGGGGAAGACGGAGGTCTGCAGTGTCCATAACCCGGCCTGATCAGCGGCGATGACCTGCGTGCGGAGCAGCGCTTTGCCGACGCCTCGACCGCGCATCCCATCGGCGACATAGACCGAGGTTTCGGCGACGCCGCGATAGCACTCCCGCGCCGACACGGAAGTCGCTGCGGCCCAACCCACTACGGCACCATCGACCTCGGCGACCCAGCGGTGCTCGGGAAGCCACTTACCGTCGAGGTCGTCCCGCGCGGGGGCCTCGGTTTCGAAAGTGGCGTTGCGCGTGGCGATTCCCTCGGCGTAGATGCGTAGCACCGCTTCCCAGTCGCGTTCTTCGAGAGCACGGACAGTGACGTCGTCGGGGATGTTGTCGGGGCAGCACGGCTGCGGCGGCAGTACTCCCATCACGGCGTCGGCGGCGTGGGGCAGGCCGGTGCAGCAGGCGGGGTTGATCGCGACCACGGTGCTGGTGCGGTCCTTGTGGACGTTGACGAAGCCGACCTCGGCGAGCTTGCGCACGTGGTGGGAGACGGTGGGCTGGCCGACGCCGAGGGCTTCGGCGATCTCTCCGATCGTGATGCCGGCCGGGCGGGTCGCGACGTGATGCAGCAGCCTCACCCGGGTGGGGTCGGCCAGGCAGGCGAACCAGCTCGCATAGGTGGTGGCATCGGCCACCGGTAGCGCATCGGCGCGGAGATCGGTGGCCGGTCGGACGACAGGCATGTCCAGCGACGTCATGCCACCACTATATCGATGAGAATCGATGGTTGCATCCATCGACATTCGTCGATACAGTTCGAGTCGATAATCGATGGGCATCGATGGAAGGATTCGTGATGGACGAGCTGCCCGTGGTTGTAGTGGGTGCGGGACCGATCGGCCTGGCGGCCGCGGCCGAGTTGCGGGAGCGGGGCCTGACTCCGCTGGTGTTCGAACGCGGTGCGAGCGCGGGTGCGGCGGTCTCGGAGTGGAATCATGTGCGCACGTTCTCGCGCTGGGGTGAGCTGGTCGCTCCGGCCGCGCGGCGGCTGCTCGAGCCGACCGGGTGGACCGCACCGGACCTGGATTCGTATCCGACCGGCCAGGAGTGGGCGCGTGACTATCTGATTCCGCTGGCGGATGCCTTGGGCGACAGCGTTATTCGGCTCGGTGTCGAGGTGGTCGGGGTGACCCGGCGGGGCCGGGACCGGGTGGTGGACGCTGGGCGCGACACCGAGCCGTTCGTGGTGCGGCTGCGCTCGGCCGACGGCCACGAGGAGAGGGTCACTGCACGCGCGGTGATCGATGCGTCGGGCACCTGGACAGGCCCGAATCCGCTGGGCGGTGACGGCCTGCCCGCGCTCGGGGAAGGCGCTGCCGCGGAGGCGATCTCGTACCGAGTGCCCGATCTCGGCGATGAGCAGGACCGCGCCCGCTACGCCGGGGTCCATACCGTCATAGCTGGTAGCGGGCATTCGGCGCTGGCGGCGATCGTGGCGTTGGCCGAGTTAGCGCAGGGCGCGCCCGGCACACGACTGACGTGGGTGCTGCGCCGCGGTGAGGTCGGCAATACCTTCGGTGGCGGTGAATCGGATCAGCTGCCCGCGCGTGGTGCGCTCGGCCTGCGGGCCAAGGCCGCTGTCGACTCCGGCCTGCTCGAGGTCGTCACGGGATTCCGAACGGCGGCAGTCGAGTCGGCCGACGGCGGTATCGCGCTGGTCTCGGAGGCTGGGGCCCGGATCGAGCACGTGGATCAGGTCGTGGCGCTGACCGGGTTCCGGCCCGAGCTGTCCTGGTTGTCGGAGATCCGGCTCGGCCTCGATCCGGTGCTGCAGGCCCCGGTGGAGCTGGCTCCGTTGATCGACCCGAACGTGCACTCCTGTGGCACGGTGTATCCCCATGGGGTGAAGGAGCTTTCGCACCCCGAGACCGGCTTCTACCTGGCGGGCATGAAGAGCTACGGACGCGCCCCCACCTTCCTGGCGCTGACCGGTTACGAGCAGGTCCGCAGCATCGCCGCCGCGCTCGCCGGGGATCACGAGTCGGCCAGCCGCGTCGAGCTCACGCTGCCCGAGACCGGCGTCTGCGGAGGCGCGGGCGTGTTCGACGAGCCCGACACCGCCGCCGAGAGCAGTGGCGGCTGCTGCGCGGCTCCGGCGCCGCAGCTGATCACGCTCGGAGTCGGCGCGCGGTAACCACTGCTCCATGACCGACACCGAGATCCCCTCGCGGACCGGCACTCTCACCCGTGCCGGTCTGCGACGCGTGCTGACCGTTCTGTGCCTCACCGAGATCACCAGCTGGGGCATCCTCTACTACGCCTTTCCCGTCCTGGGTATGTCCATCTCCCGCGATACCGGCTGGTCACTGCAGGTGATCACTGCCGCGTTCTCCCTCGGTCAGCTCGCCGCGGCCCTGGTCGGCATCCCGGTGGGCCGCATCCTCGACCGGGTGGGTCCACGCACCGTGATGACCGCTGGCTCGGTCCTCGCGGCGGTAGCGCTCCTGGTCGTGGCTGCGGCACCGAATCTGGCTGTGTTCTATGCGGGGTGGCTGATGGCGGGGGTCGCGATGGGTGCGGTGCTGTACCCACCGGCGTTCGCCGCGCTGACCCGCTGGTGGGGCGAGGACCGTATCAAGTCCCTGATGATCCTCACCCTGGTCGCCGGTCTGGCCAGCACAGTGTTCGCGCCGCTCACGGCGGTGCTCAACGAGCACACCGATTGGCGCGCAACTTATATCGTGCTGGCCGTCGTGCTGGCCGTGCTCACCGTGCCCCTGCACTGGGTGGGGTTGCGCGGTCGCTGGCCGCATCCACCGGCTCCGGCCGACGATGCCTTCGCCGATCACGCCGCGATCGTGCGCAGCCGAGGCTTCCTCGCCTTGGTGGTCACCTTGTGCCTGGGTGCGTTCAGCACGGCGGCGGGTGTGTTCAATCTCGTTCCGCTGCTGGAGGAACGAGGCTTTTCCACCGGGTTGGCGGCGGTCGCGCTCGGGCTCGGCGGCGCGGGCCAGGTGCTCGGACGGATCGGCTATCTCCCGCTGTCGGCCCGCACCACCGTCACCACGCGCACCGTGGCGATCCTCGCCTTGACGGCGGTCGCCACCGCGCTGCTTGGCGTGGGCTCCACCGTCACCGTGCTGATCGCCTTCTCCATCGGTGCCGGACTCATCCGCGGGCTGTTCACCCTCGTGCAGGCCACCGCCATCACCGACCGGTGGGGCGCAACCCATTACGGGCGACTCAACGGGCTGTTATCCGCTCCGGTCGTGATCGTCATGGCCGTGGCCCCGTGGGCGGGCACCGCGTTGTCGGCGTGGACCGGCAGCTACGCGAACTCCTACTTCCTCCTGGCAGCAGTCGCGGTCCTGGCCGTCCTCACGGCCGGGGCCGCGCGCATCACCACCGCATCGAAGGCACTTCCATGACCAGCGAATACGACGCCCTCGTCATCGGCGGCGGCCAATCCGGCCTCGCCGCCACCCACCACCTCACCCGGCACGGCCGCGCCGTCGCCCTGATCGAAGCCGGACCCGAACCGGTCGGATCCTGGCCGCACTACTACGACAGCCTCACCCTGTTCTCTCCCGCCCGGTACAGCTCGCTGCCCGACATGGCCTTCCCCGGTGACCCCGACCGCTACCCGCACCGCGACGAAGTCGTCGACTATCTGCGCCGCTATGCCCGCCGAATCGACGCGCACTTCCACCTGGGGCAGCGTGTGGATACCGTCACCCACGACGGCCACACCTTCACCGCCCACACCAATACCGGTGCCACTCTCACCGCGCCCCGCTTGATCGCGGCCACCGGATCCTTCGGAACCCCGCACCTGCCCGCGCTGCCCGGTCAGGACGCCTTCGGCGGAAAGCTGCTGCACGCCAGCGACTATCGCAGTCCTTCGGACTTCACCGGCCAGCACATCATCGTGATCGGGGCGGGCAATTCCGCCGTGCAGATCGCCGCCGAGCTGGCGCTCACCGCGACGGTCACTCTCGCGACCCGCGCACCGGTCAGGTTCGTTCCCCAACGCCCGCTCGGCCGCGACGTGCACTTCTGGTTCCGGGTCAGCGGATTCGACAGGCTGCCGATCGGCCCGCACCTACGAACTCCGCCGACCCAGCCGGTACTGGACACGGGCCGATATCGCGTCGCCCTTGCCGCCGGAAAACCCACCGCCAGAACGATGTTCACGCGCCTCGACGACGACGCAGCCGTCTGGCCCGACGGCACCCACACCCCGGTCGACACGGTCATCCTGGCCACGGGCTACCGTCCGCACGTGCCCTTCCTGGCGGAATTGGGAGCGTTGACCGAGACCGGACTTCCCCGACATCGCTCGGGCTTGTCCACCACGCACCATGGTCTCGGTTTCCTCGGACTGGAATGGCAGCGCAGCCCCTCATCGAACTCGCTGCGCGGCGTAGGACACGACGCTGCGTGGCTCGCGTCGCGCCTGTGAGATCTCGAAGACCGGAGCGCAGGGTTCGAGTGGTTAGCGGTTGCGCGATTCGCGGCGCACTCGAACCAGCTGGCTCTGCTCACCAGGCCGGACCGGCTGGTGACCGAGGAGGTCGACTACTTGCTCGGAGTGGGTCAGGAGGGCAGCGTAGGCACGGTACCGACGGTGCAATGCCTGGACGGAATCGTTGTCGCCTGCAGTCATAGCGTGAACGAAGTCGTCGCGAACAACGGCGTTCGCTCCCGCGCTCAAATACGTGCGCTCGAGCAGTTCCAGCGCTTGGTCCCAGGCGGCTCGGCTGCGTTCGGTCGCGGACTCGAGTGCGGCGGCGATATCGTCGCCGGGTTGCGGGAAGAGTTCACGCATCCGCAGCTCTATCGCATCGATATGGGATGTGTCCGGTATCGACCCAGTCGCCGCGGCGATCTCGGCGTCCAGCTCGCTCAGACGCTCCAGGAGCTCTTGCGACGGCTCGCTGGCCAGTTCGCCAACCGGAAGTTCGATCGTGGCGATGGTGTCGATCACGGCCGGATCGATCGCCAGCGACAACGAGCCCATTGCCTCGTGAACATTGAGGTAGCGGACTGCGAGTAGCCCGGAGTCCTCCAATTCATCGATGCCGAGCCGGCTTGCGGGATGGTGGTTTTCGTCGCGGAAGCCCTCCTCGATCGCCTCGGCGGCGATCCGGAGCGTCACACGGTGCAGGTAGAAGACACTGTCCGCGTCGGCTTGATTCTGCATGCGGCGCAACATGTTCTCCACCGCCGCTTCGTAGGTACCCAGGTGTAGCGCGCGAGTCAGCAGTCGCCGGCGCACTCGCTCGGCCGAGACCATGCGGCTCAGCCCGCCTTCATCGAGTCCTGCGCATGCCTTGTCTTCGTAGCCGGAGGACGGCCAGTCCGGATACGTGCTGCTGTGGAACCAGACCGCTTGTGCCGCCACCTCATTCGACAACAGCGGGTCCGCACTGTCACGCAGGGCAGCACTCGCCGGACCGTAGTGAATGTCCGCCTCGCAGTGCGCGCAGGGAGATAAAGCGTCGATGCCCATCCGCTCGTGATATCGGTGCGCGGTGATGACGGTCGTCTGCCCGCACGCGGCGCACCACATGCGGTAGTCGTAATCGAACCCTGCCAGCGCGGGACCCTCAGCAACCACACCGACAACCTAACGTCCCCGCCCCACCGAGCGGCCGACGCCTCCGATCATCGGCAGCAGTTGGGATCCAGCACGAAACACAACGCGGACAACGCATCACGGCGGGCGCGATGATAGATGTTCATGCCTCGCCGTTCGGACTCGACCAGACCCGCCTTCCGCAGCTGGCCCAGGTGATGGCTGACCGTCGATTCCGCCAGCGCCAGCGCCGCGGCGAGGTCCCCGGTGTTCTCCTCACCCGGCTCGGAGGTGAGCAGCAGCGACATCAGTTTGACGCGGACCGGGTCGGCGATCGCCTTGAGGCGCAGGGCGACCTCCAGTGCGGCGGCATCGTCGATCGGGCCCGCTGCCACAGGTGTGCAGCACACCGGTGCGGACATGTCGATCACGGGGAGTGCTTTGGGCATGAAACCATCCTAGACAGGATATTGACATATGTCGAAAAGGTGGCGCAGACTGAGCGGGTCAGCTTTTCGATATATGTCTCACAACTGGAGGTTGGTGCCATGTCTCAAGCTCAGGTCCCGTTCTCGGGCAACGAAACCGCCGCTGTCGAATTCGCGTCGACACAGCAACCGGTGCCGGGCCGGTCGGCTCCGTGTTGCGGCACTGCGGAAGAGGCCGCTGCGGAAGGAGCCTGCTGCGGCACCGCGGCCAAGCAGCAGGCTATCTCCACCGGCCAGAGCTGCTGCGGCTAGGCCCGGCGAGGATGTGGGAGGTAGCCATGACTCTCGATCAGGATGGGCTGCGCGAACAGGTGCGGGCTCGATACGCCTCGGCGGCACGGCAATTCACCGAGACCGCGCACATCTCCGACGACGGTTGCTGCAGCGGGGCCGACTGCTGCTCCGGGCCCGCCACTTTCGACCCGGGCGGATTCGGAGGGAGTCTGTACACCAGTGACGATCAGGCCGGCGCACCCGCCGACGCCGTGGCCGCCAGTCTCGGCTGTGGTAATCCGGTCGCCGTGGCGGATGTGCGCGACGGTGACACCGTGCTGGATCTGGGCAGTGGGGCCGGGCTCGATGTCCTGCTCTCGGCCCGCCGTGTGGGACCGACCGGCAAGGCGTACGGGTTGGACATGACGGCGGAGATGCTGGCCTTGGCCGAGCGCAATGCCCGTGCAGCGGGCGCGGACAATATCGAATTCCTTTCCGGCACCATCGAAGCCATTCCGCTGGCGACAGAGTCGGTGGACGTGGTGATCTCCAACTGCGTGATCAACTTGTCGGCCGACAAATCGGCGGTGTTCGCCGAATCCTTCCGGGTCCTGCGCCCCGGAGGACGGCTAGGCGTCAGCGACGTGGTGGCCGAGGACCATCTCACGCCTGCCGACCGTGCCGCGCGCGGCGATCACGTCGGCTGCATCGCCGGAGCACTGACCTTCGCCGAGTACCGTGCCGGGTTGGAGGCGGCCGGCTTCGGCGCTATCGAGTTGATTCGGTCGCATCAGGTCGCCGATGGCATGCATTCGGTGATCGTCAAGGCCGTGAAACCACTCTGACCGACGATGAAGAAGATTCCGGGCTCGTCGGCTATCCGCCGATAGTGCGGCGTGCCGACCTGGCGGTCGCATCGAACCTGTCCGCGGTCATGGGCAGCAGTCCGGTGACGAGCCCGAATCCGATGATGCACCCGCCGAGTTGGGCGGTCATGATGACGGACGCATCCAGCAGCGCCAGGGTGGAATCGGCAAGAAAGAGATACCCGACAACCAGGGCGGGGTTGCCGAGAAATTGGGCTCCGACCCATGAAGCGGAGATCGCGAGGTAACTACCCAGGACGACGGCGGAGACGAGTCGACGTGTCACGAGGGCAAGGGCGAGAGCGACAAAGCCTCCGGCCGTCAAGAATTCGGCGAACACCTCGAGCGCTCCCGGATTGCGGGAGATGACCCGAGTGGAGTGGCCCGCAGCGATACTGCCAACGAGGGCGGTAGCGGCAATGGCGCCGAACTGCTGGGTCGTCACGCGCAGCACAGTTCGGGTGAAGGTCGGGCCACTCCGACGCTCGAGCATCCACTCCGCGACTGCTACAACAGGATTCACCGACACCTGGACGACGGGAACGAGGACGAAGAATGCGCTCAGCGCCGTCGTGAGCGCCACAAGACTGAAAGCCATCCGAGCTTCGGACTCGTACGGGAAGAGCCGCCGCGAGACGAATACGGATCCCAGTGCCATGGTCGTCAACACAGCGGTGGCACCGAACTCACTGAAACAGCGCCGGATTTCAACGGCAGCGTGCCGCCTGCGCCACCACGAACTCGAACTGTCGCGCGTCGGCCCGGATGAGCGGCAACCCTCCGAGCCTTGAATCGACATATCCCGATCCTGACGGTCGCCGAATCGGGCATACAACATACGGCGGATGAACGCCTGATGAGTACACACCCATTCCGGGGCTATCGGTCGTCCTCGGATTCGGTTGGGCCACAGCCGGTCCGCGTGCGGCCGTCGGGAGCGACCAAGGGGAGCGACCGCTGCCGCTGCGGAGATGGCGGGTTCCCGGCGGCCAATGCCGTCGCGAACCCGCCTATCACGTCAATTATCGGTGAGCCGGCGGACAGCGCCCCCGGTCAGGGGCGAACCGTGCGGCGCGGATGCTTACCTGCCGATTTGCCCGCCGTCGCGCTTCCAGACCACGACGACCGAGGGGCGGGGCTGCGCGGTGCCGCCGTCGGGCCAGTGCGAGGTCGGGTTGTCGGGGGTGGCGGTGTCGGATTCGCCCGGGTGCTGGACGCACACCAGGACCCGGTTCTCCTCGATGATCGGTCCGCAGGTTTCCGCGCCGATCGGGACGGTGAGGAATTGTTTGGTCTCGCCGCGGCGGTCGCCCTCGAGGACGACGGAGAACAGGCCGTCGTTGGATTTGAGCGCATTGCCGTCGGTGGAGATCCACAGGTTGCCGTGCGGGTCGAAGGCGACGTTGTCCGGGCAGGAGATCGGGCTGACCTGGTTCTTGTCGAAACCGGCGAAGTAGGTGTCGGCGGCCTTGGGGTCACCGCAGACCAGCAGCAGCGACCAGGTGAACGTGGTGCCCTTGTGGTCGTCGTCGATCTCGAGGATCTGACCGTTCTTGTTCTGGTTGCGGGGGTTGACCTCGTCGACGCCCGCGTATCCTTCCTTGCCGCGGTTGGAGTTGTTGGTCAGGGCGGCATACACCTTGCCGGTTTTCGGGTTCGGCTGGATGTCCTCGGGGCGATCCATCTTGGTGGCGCCGACCTTGTCGGCGGCCAGGCGCGTGAAGACGGCGACGTCCGCGGCGCTCATGCCCTCGACCAGCGATACGCTCTGCCCACCGGCTCGCGCTTCGAGCAGTGGCAGCCACTGTCCGGTTCCGGTGAATCCCTTGTCCGAGGGGACTTTTCCGGATCCGTCGATCTGGTCGGGGTGGTCGCCGGTGAACTTGGCGACATACAGGGTGCCCTCGTCGAGGATGGTCATGTTCGCCCGGCGGGTGGCGGCGTCGGTGCCGGACTTGATCTTCTTCGAGGAGACGAACTTGTAGATGTATTCGAATCGCTCGTCGTCACCCATGTAGGACACGACCGTGCCATCGGCGGTCACGTGGATTTCGGCGCTCTCGTGCTTGTATCGGCCCAGGGCGGTGTGTTTGACCGGTGCGGCATCGGGATCCCAGGGGTCGATTTCGAGGACCCAGCCGAATCGGTTGGCTTCGTTGGGTTCCTGGGCGACATCGAAGCGCTTGTCGAACCGTTCCCAGTGGCGCGGAGTATCGACCTTGCCGACGCCGTAGCGTTTCGCGCGGGCGGCGGCGGTGGGGTCGGCGGCCTCGCCGGCGAAGTAGCCGTTGAAGTTCTCTTCGCCCGACAGCACAGTGCCCCAGGGCGTCACGCCGCCACCGCAGTTGTTGAGGGTGCCCAGCACGGTGGTGCCGGAGGGATCGGCGGAGGTCTTGAGCACATCGCTGCCCGCGGCGGGGCCGGTGAACTTGATCTCGCTGGTCGCGGTGATACGCCGGTTGTAGCGGGAGAAGGCCGGGGTGAGCTTGCCGGACCCGGTTTCTCCATGGACTTCGACGACCGTCAAACCGTGTGCGGCCAAGGCGATGTCGTACTGCTCGCGGGTCACCGTCTCCGATTGGAAGCCGCGGAACATCATCGGTTCGGTGGTGTACTCGTGGCTGACGACGAGTAGATACTTGTTCGATTCGCCGGGAATGGGCAGCAGGGCAGCGTAATCGGCGTTGAATCCGAACTGCTTGGCTTGCGCGGCGGCGGTTTGGTTGTCGAAGTCGAACTTCGGGGCGTCGGCGAGCACCGGGTCGCCCCAGCGGATCACGACCTGCTGGTCGTAGCCCTCCGGGATGACGACCTCGTCCTTGGTATTCGGTGCGACGATGGTGAATTCCGTGCCGGTTCCCGGGCTACCGCCGGTAGCGGTCGGTGCGGTTTCGTCGTCGCCGCAGGCGGCGAGCAGGCTGCCCGCTCCCACTGCGAGCACGGCGGCCGCGCCTCCTTTGAGCACGCCACGGCGCGACATCGCCGAGACGATGTCGCCGAAGTATTCGCCCTCCGAGGTGTTCGACACCTCATGCGAGCATGCGTTTCCGCACTTGTACTGGCAGGTGAGGGCGGCGCGCGAGGACTGCCCGTCGTGTTTTACGAAGAGGGCGAGCGGTTTCAGGTTCACAACTACTCCTGGGCTGATTCGACCAGCCGGACGCTAAGCGCGCTGGGCTATCCCGAGGAGTAGCGCAGATGAATACCGCACAAATTGATCGATATTTTTGGATTCAATCCGGCGCAGGTCGGTCTTGCCGCCCCGCACCGCGAAGCGGTCTCTGTCCCGGATGCCGTCCGGTCAGCACGCGCGATTATCGCAGCGATGGCTGCGTAGCGGCCCGCCGGTCCGCAGGATGGCTTCCATGGTGTCGAGGGCATCGTGATCGACGCGGTACCAACTCCAGGTGCCTCGTCGTTCGCGAGTGAGGATTCCGGCCGCGACCAGGATCTTCAGATGGTGGCTGAGGCTGGATTGGGGCATGTCGAACTCTTCGGCCAGATCGCAGAAGCAGCTTTCGCCCTGCGGCGCGTGGTGGACCAGGGTCAGCAGTTTCACCCGGATGGGGTCGCCGAGCGCCTTGAACAACTTCGCCACCGCGTCGTGGTCATCGGTGGCGAGTACTGCCGGGGGCGCGGTCGAGGTGGGTGACGATGCCATGATCGACATCGTGGTCACTCAGTGTGAACGTCCGATGAACGAGTCGGCACCTCGAACTGGTAGCCGAGTCGGCGTACGGCCCGGATCCACTCCGGGTGGCGGTCGTAGTCGCCGAGCCGTCGTCGCAGTCGCATGATGTGCACGGTCAGGCTGTTGCTGGCCGCGGACCGGTCGCCCCACAGCACCCGGATCAGCTCCTTGCGAGTGACGACCGCGCCGGGGCGCTCGGCCAGGTACCGCAGCAGCGTGAATTCCATGGGCGGCAAGGCGATCTCGTGGCCGTCGAGCCACATGCGCGGCACGATCCCGTCGATACGCAGCCGCCCCAGATCGATCGGCACCGGCCGGAGCTCGAGTGCCCCCGGCCTGCCCGCCAACGACCCCAGGATGGTCAGCAACTCCACCGCCCGGTACGGGCGGCGCACCACCGCCGTCGCTCCGGCACCGGTGGCCTCGGTAGCGAATTCTCCCGATTCGGCGTCCGCGCCGACGACGATGGGCAGGTCGGGTTCGTCTCGGCGGACGACGTCGAGGAACTCGATCGGGCCCAGCAGCCCGCGGACCGGGCCCAGCACCACCGCGTCCGGGCACATGCGGCCCAGCGCGAGCAGCGCGACGGCGGGATCGGCGCAGACCCGTAGTTCGACCTCCTGCCCGGTCACCGCCAGCGCGAGCGCGGCGGCGATGTCGGCATCGTCGATGACGAGCACCGCGAGCCGATCGCGGCGGCGCAGCGCCTCGGTGACACAGATGCGGCGACGCGTGCGGAACTGTGTGTCCGAGCCCTCCCACGCTGCCACCAGCGCGTCGTCCATGTCAGCCGAACCGGCCGGAGATATAGGACTCGGTGCGCGGGTCCTGCGGGTTCGCGAAAAGCTGTTCGGTGGTGGTGTATTCGACCAGTCGTCCGGTGCGCTGGCCCTTCTCGTCGGCTTCGGCGGTGAAGAACGCGGTGCGCTGCGAGACGCGGGCGGCCTGCTGCATATTGTGGGTGACAATGATGATGGTGAACCGTTTCGCCAACTCCGCCATCAGATCTTCGATCTTGCCGGTGGCGATCGGGTCCAGCGCCGAACACGGCTCGTCCATCAGGATCACCTCCGGCGAGGTGGCAATCGCCCGCGCAATGCACAGGCGCTGCTGCTGACCACCGGACAGCCCGTAAGCGTTCTGCTTGAGCTTGTCCTTGACCTCGTCCCACAATGCCGCGCCGCGCAACGCTTTCTCGACGGTCTCGTCCATATTGCCGTTCATGCCGGTGACGCGCGGACCGTAGGCGACGTTGTCGTAGATGGATTTCGGGAACGGGTTGGGTTTCTGGAACACCATGCCGATGCGGCGGCGCACCTCGATGACGTCGACCTCCGGGGCGTAGATGTCCACCCCGTGATAGGCGACCCGGCCGACCACGCGCGCCCCCGGCACCAGATCGTTCATGCGGTTGAGGCAACGCAGCACCGTGGATTTGCCGCAGCCCGACGGGCCGATGAGCGCGGTGATCTCCCGGCTGCCGAAATTCATATCCACATCGGTGACGGCACGGAAGTCCCCGTAGTACACCTCGAGATCGTCGAGGGAGATGACGCCGTCGGGATCGCCTTCCACCGGCGGAAGTTCACCGGGACGCTCGATATTGATCAGCGGTGTCCGGGTGCCCACGGCATCGGTTTCGGCAGGGGGCATGGTTGACTCCTTCACTGGCGGTTCACCACCGGCGCTGGTAGCGGTTGCGCAGCCAGATCGCGACCGCGTTCATGGCGAGCAGGACGATGATCAGCAGCAGGATCGCGGCATAGGCCAGATCGCGAAATGCCTGGCGGTCCTGCGGGACGAGGTTGTAGATCTGCACCGGCAGTGTGGTGTAGCGGGAGAACACGCCGTCGGGGTTGAAGGTCACGAAGGTCGTGGCGCCCACCAGGATCAGCGGCGCGGCCTCGCCGATGGCCCGCGACAGCGCCAGGATCGCGCCGGTGGTGATGCCCGGAATGGCGGCGGGCAGGGTCTGCTTCCACGTGGTCTGCCACAGTGTCGCACCCAAAGCCAGTGAGCCGTCGCGGATCTCGCGCGGCACCGCGCGCATCGCCTCCCGGGTGGTGATGATGATGACCGGCAGGATCAGCAGGGCCAGCGCGATGCCACCGGCCAGCACCACCCCGCCGATCGAGATCGGGCCGCGCACGACGAACGCGAGGGTGAGGATGCCGTAGATGACGGCGGGCACCGCCGCCAGGTTCTGGATGTTCAACTCGATCAAGCGATTCCACCACCGCGTTTGATCGGCGTACTCCTCCATGTACACCGCCGCGCCGATGCCGAGCGGCAGCGCGATGGCCGCGGTGAGCAGGCACACCCAGATGGTGCCCCACAGCGCCGAGGCCACTCCCGCGTTCTGGGGGCGGATCTTCGACGGCTGTTCGGTGACCAGGTCGGCGTCGAAGCGCAGCAGCCCCTTCTGCACGATGATCGCGAGGATGAAGAACAGGAACACCGTCACCACGGCCAGACACGCCCACAGGGTCAATGCGAAGACGATCGAGGCGGTGTCGCGGCGACGTCCGGACCGCAGGTTTCGAACCAGATCGGCTGTCGGAGTGTGGAACTGCATCAATACACCTGCCGATACTTGCGGACCAGCCGGATGCTGATCAGGTTGATCACCAGGGTCATCAGGAACAGCAGCGCGCCGACGGCGAACAGGGCGTAGTACACCGGGCTGCCGTGCGGGGCGTCGCCGGAGGCGATCTGCGCGATGAATCCGGTCATGGTCTGCGCGCCCTCGCGCGGGTCGAACGACAGGTGCGGGCGGCTGCCGGCGGCGATCGTCACGATCATGGTCTCGCCGATCGCGCGGGAGATGCCGAGCACGATGGCGGCCACGATGCCCGAGATGGCGGCCGGGAACACCACGCGCAGTGTGGTTTTCATGCGGTTGGCGCCGAGCGCGTAGGAGCCCTGCCGCAATTCCAGCGGGACCGCGGACATGGCGTCCTCGCTGAGCGAGGCGACCGTGGGTACGATCATGAAACCCATCACGATGCCCGGCGCGAGATTGGTGTAGATGCCCTCGAAGGTGATGAACCGCGCCAGGATCGGCGTGATGATCGTCAACGCCAGAAAACCGTAGACCACCGTCGGGATGCCCGCGAGAATCTCCAACAGCGGCTTGAGGATTCGCCGCGCCCGCTCGGGTGCGTACTCGCTGAGGTAGATCGCCGTTCCCAAGCCGAACGGCACCGCCACGACGAGCGAGATGGCGGTGATCATCAACGTGGAGACAACCAGGGGCAGCACACCCCAGGATTTGTCGTCCCAGGCGAACTTGTCGCCGAACGCGGCGGTCCACTCGGTGCCGAACAGGAACTCGATGACCCCGACATGGCGAAAGAACTCGCCCAGCGGCAGGAACAGCGACAGCACGATGCCGACGGTGACCACCACCGACAGCAACGCCGAGCCCAGCAGCGACAGCCGAATGATCTTCTCCCCGATGCGGGAGCTCTGCGGGCGCAGATCGACCGGCGCGCCCGTCCACACGGCCGAGGGGCCGCCCGATTCCGGGCGGCCTTCGGTATCGCGCTGTCGGACGGTCATTGACCGGCCTTGTCCTTGATATCTGCGAGGTCGGCTCGCGCATCGCTGATCTGCGCGGAGGTCATCGGCACGAACTGGGCCGCCTCCACGATCTCGGTGTTGTTGTCGATGTAGAACTCGACGAACTTCTCCACCTGCGGCTTCTTCACGCCCCTGTCGGAGACGTAGATGAACAGCGGGCGAGCCAGCGGCTTGTAGGTGTTGTCCTGAGCCGCCTGCACCGACGGCGCGACACAGCCGCTGCCGCCGTCGATTTCGACCGCCCGCAACTTGGCGGCGTTCTCCTCGAAGTAGGAGAAACCGAAGTAGCCCATCGCACCCTTGGCGCCGGCCACCCCCTGGACGGTGATGTTGTCGTCCTCGGACGGGTTGTAGTCGGTGCGGGTGTCGCCTTCCTTGCCGTTGATCGCCTCGGTGAAGTAGTCGAAGGTGCCCGAATCCGCGCCCGCGCCATACAGAGTCAGCGGTTCGTTCGGGAACGACGGGTCGACCTCGCTCCAGTTCTTGACCGTCGAGTTCGGCTCCCAGATCTTCTTCAACTGCGCCACGGTCAGGCACTTGGCCCAGGTGTTGTCCTTGTGCACCACGACCGTCAGCGCGTCGTTGGCCACCTGGATCTGGCTGTAGTTGATCCCGTTGCCCGAGCACTGTTGCTTCTCGGAGTCCTTGATCGGACGCGACGCGTCGGAAATGTCGGTCTCGCCGTTGCAGAACTTCTTGAATCCGCCACCGGTACCGGATGTTCCGACCGTCACCCGGACTCCGGAGTTCTTCTCCATGAACAGCTCGCCCGCGGCGGCCGACAACGGCTCCACCGTCGACGATCCGTCGATGACGACCGGACCGGACAGATCTTCGCCGCTACCGGAATCACCCCCGCCGCAGGCGGTCACGGTCAGCGCGGTGACGGCGCCGAGTACCAGCAGGTGCACGCGCTTGACTTGGCGCATCGTCATGGTGAATTGCCTTCCTGTTCAATCCCGTTGCCCGGCCGCCGCGGTCGGACCCTCATCCCGGGACATCTGTATCGAAATATTTCGATGTGAACGGGGCGTGAACGCGGAACGGACACCATGCCTAAAGGCCGATAAATTTCGATCCAGAAACGGAGATGGATGTGGCCCGGTACGCCTCGGCATCGGAATTGCCTTGCGGCACAGGTAAATATCCTGCGACCCTCGCCTCGGACGGGGAGTTCAGCGACTCCGACAGCTCGCGCACGCGGGTGGCGATGTCGTCGCGGATCAGGCGCATGCGCTCGATCCCGTCGATCCCGCGCTCGGAGGGCTCATCGGTGTCCCAGTTCTCCGATCGCGTGCCGGGCACCGGGTCGAGCCGAGCTTCGCGACCGAGCGTGACGACGAGGTCGACGTCGTAAAGCAACTGTGGATCAATGGCTTTCGGTGTTTCACCAGTGATGTCCACACCGAGCTCGAGCAGCGCTTCGACCGACAGGGCGTTGAGAGCGACGCCGGGTTCGGTGCCGGCGGAGTACACATCGACACTGCCGCCGCTGGCATGGCGCATCAAACCGGCAGCCATCTGCGACTTCCCACCGTTCTTGACGCACACGAACAGCACCGACGGCTTCTTCGCCGACGAATGAGACACCCCGGTCGTGACGAGTTCTCCGGCGGTGAGCGTATTGGCGGCGAGGTCCCCGCGCTGGGCGAGCCACCGCTCGGCGTCGATGGCGGCGGAGCATCCGGTGCCCGCGGCGGTGATCGCCTGCCGATAGGTGTGGTCCACGAGATCACCGGCGGCGAATACGCCGTCCAGCGAGGTGGCCGTGGTCGGTGACTGCACGCGCACGTAGCCCGCAGCATCGAGTTCGACCTGGCCTTTGACGAGTTCGTTGCGCGGGTCATGGCCGATGGCGACGAAGACGCCGGTCACTTCGAGGGTGAACTGCCGGCCCGTGACGGCATGGCGGACCACCAGACCGGTGACGCTGCCCTCTCCGACGATCTCGACCGGCTCGACGCTGGTGAGGAATCGGATCTTCGGGTTCGCCTTGGCTCGCTCCACCATGATTCGCGAGGCCCGGAATTCCTCCCGTCGATGCACCAGGGTGACGCTGCGGGCGAACCGAGTGAGGAAGGTCGCCTCCTCCATGGCGGAGTCGCCACCGCCGATCACCGCGATGTCCTGGCCGCGGAAGAAGAATCCATCGCAGGTCGCGCAGGCGCTGACGCCGCGCCCGAGCAGGGCGGCTTCGCCCGGTACACCAAGGTATCGAGCCGCCGCGCCCATCGCCAGGATGACGGCGTGGGCTCGATGGACGGTATCCCCGGCGACGACCTTCTTGATCGGCCCGGCCAGGTCGAGTTCGGCGACGTCTTCGGTGCGAACGTCGGCGCCGAACCGCCGGGCCTGTTCACGCATCTGTTCCATGAGGTCGGGGCCCATGATGCCGTCGCGGAACCCGGGGAAATTCTCCACCTCGGTGGTCGTCATCAACGCGCCGCCGAACTGAGTTCCCTCGAACAGCACCGGCGCGAGTTCCGCTCGGGCGGCATAGATTCCGGCGGTGTACCCCGCAGGTCCGGAGCCGACGATGATCAGGTCGTGAACCGTGGCGGGAGATGTCATGGGAGCTTCCTTCGGGTCGTGCCGGGTCTTGACACCACATTATTGCTCAGTGATCATTGAGTCAATGAGTACTGAGCAATCTTGGTCTGCGGAGCGGCGTGCCGACGTGCATGCCGCGTTGGCCGATACCACCCGGCTACGCATCGTGGATGCGCTGGCCGTCGGTGACATGTCGTCGTCGGAGTTGTGCGGGCTGTTGTCGATCCCGACGAATCTGATGGCACATCACCTCAAGGTGCTTGAACGCGTGGGGTTGGTGGAACGCGGCCGGTCCGAGGGAGATCGGCGGCGCAGCTATCTGCGCCTGCTGCCCGGTTTCGAAGGAAAGCTGCTGCCGCACAGCAGATATGCGGCGACGCGGGTCGTATTCGTGTGCAGTCGCAACACGGCGCGGTCCCAGCTCGCCGCAGCGGCCTGGGCGCAACGCAGTAGCGTGCCGGTGATCTCGGCGGGCACCCACCCCGCCGAACAGGTGCATCCCGGTGCCGTGGCGACGGCTCACCGACACCGGATCCCGATGCGCCCTCGACGACCGCAAGGCATCGAGGGCCTGCTGCGATCCGGCGATCTCGTCATCGCCGTCTGCGACAACGCGCACGAGGAGCTGCCCTCGGGAATCGAACGCCTGCACTGGTCGATCCCGGATCCGGTCCCCGCCGGAACCGACGAGGCGTTCGACCACGCGCTCGAGCTCATCGCCGACCGCGTCGAGCGGGTCGCGGCCACGGTCGAACACGTCGCGGGCGAAGCCCCGCACCCCTGATTTCCGTCTTCACCTTTCTTCCAGCAATCCAGGAGCTTGTCATGACAGAATCACCCGTCACCGAGCCGGATCACCGGCGCGCGGAACTGTCCATCGATCAGAAGCTGGCGCTCAAAACCGCCGCGACCCGACTGCAATCGGAGTTCGCCACCACCTTCGGTGTGGAGACCATCGAACGGTTCCTGCACTCCTCCTACGACCAATTCGCCGGTCGGGCAACGATTGTCAACTTCCTGCCGCTGCTCGCCGAACGGTTCGCCCGCCAGCGCCTGCGCGCCCTGGCCAAGGTGGAAGGCAAGATCACCGACGGCAAGCCCACGGTCCTGTTCCTGTGCACGCACAACGCCGGTCGTTCCCAGATGGCACTGGGCTGGTTCACCCAGCTCGCCGGGGAGCACGCCGTCGCCTGGTCGGGCGGCTCGGAGCCCGCCGGGGAGATCAACTCCGCGGCCATCGCGGCCATGGCCGAGGTCGGCATCGATATCGCGGGAGAGTTCCCCAAACCCTGGACCGAGGAGATCGTCCGCGCCGCCGACGTCATCATCACGATGGGCTGCGGCGACGCGTGCCCGATATACCCTGGCCGCCGCTACGAGGAATGGGTTCTCGACGATCCCGCCGGTGCCGACGTCGCCACGGTCCGCCCGATCCGCGACGAGATCGAACAGCGAGTCCGGCGCCTGCTCACCGAACTCGACGTCCCGATCTCCTGAGTTCGGCCCCTAATGCGTGGACGCGCCCGCCCGATCCACGACGGCGCCGGTCAGGGAGGCCAGTGCGGCGACTCCCACCGGACTGACGGCCTGCGCGGGCACTACCGCGCAGCGGGTGGCGTACTCCGATGCCACCCTGCGGATCTCGGCTGCCTCACCCCAGCTACGCCGTCGCAGCAGCGGCGATTCGGTACCCGCTGCGGCGACGGAGTTGTTGATCACCCAGGCCCATGGCGTGATGCCGGCGCGTTCCAGATCAGCCTGCAGCTCTGCGGCCTCCAGGACGGGGGTCGTCTCCGCGAGCGTGACGAGTACGACCTTGGTTTCCTCGGGGTCCTGCAATCGCATCAACGGTGTTGTGAAGGACCGGCTTTCGCCCATCTGCCGCGCGACTTCTCGGTGATAGGAGCCGGTCGCGTCGAGCAGCAGCAGGGTATGGCCGGTGGGTGCGGTGTCGACGACGACGAACCGATGACGGGATTGGTGCACGATGCGCGAGAAGGCTTGGAAGACCGCGACCTCCTCGATGCACGGTGACCGTAGATCCTCCGCCAGCGCGGCTCGGCCCTGCGCATCGAGTTTCGCGCCCTTCGTGGCGAGGACGCGCTCGCGATAGGCGTCGGTGGCCTCGGCCGGATCGATGCGCGACACCTCCAGATTCGCCAATCCGTCGGCGATGGTGGCGTCCACGTGCGCGGCGGGGTCGGTGGTGGTCAGGTGCACGTCGTGCCCACGGGCCGCGAGGGCGACCGACAGTGCTTCGGCGATGGTGGTCTTGCCGACACCGCCCTTACCCATGCACAGGATCAGACCGTGCCCGGCGACTTCCAAGTCGTCGACCAACGCCGCAAGAGGCGCGTCGGGAATCGCAGGCACGGGGATCTCGCCGGGCTCTGCCGCCGTCTCGGGGTAACCGGTGAACAGGTGGTCGAGGGCCGACAGTCCGACGATATCGACCGGAGCGAGTTCGAGCCGGTCGCAGGGCAATCCGGCCAGCGTCGCGGGCATGGCGGCCACCGCCGCCTGCTCGCGGCCGTAGATGGCCTCGGCCAGCGGATCACCATCGGCGGGCTGGGGCAGCATGGCGTTGAGGACGAGAAAACGGCTGCGGATCCCGGTGGCCGCGAGTTCGGTCGCGGTGCGGTCGAGTTCGGCGAGCGTCGAGGGCTGCGCGCGAGCGACCAGCACCAGGCGGCTACGAGCCGGATCCTGAAGTGCCGCAACAGCGGCGGCATAGTCCGCGCGCTGCCGCTCCAGACCCGACAGCGGGCCCAGGCAGCTGGCGTCGCCCTTCCCGTTGTCCAGGAAGTCCGTCCACGCGCCCGGCAACTGCAGCAGCCGGATGGTGTGCCCGGTGGGCGCGGTGTCGAACACGATGTGATCGAACTCCGCCGCGGCGCTCTCGGCCAGCAGACCGGTGAACTCGTTGAACGAGGCGATCTCGGTGGTGCAGGAGCCCGACAGCTGCTCGGTGATGGCCTCGATCTCCTTGACGGGCAGCAGGTTCCGGACCGGCCCTATTATCCGCTCCCGGTACGCGTGCGCGGTCTGCTCCGGATCGATCTCCAGCAGCGACAGCCCGGAAACCGCGGGCGCCGGGGTGACGGTCGCACCGACGGTCACGCCGAAAACATGCCCGAGGTTGGACGCCGGATCGGTGCTGACCAGCAGCACCGTGCGGCCGGAACGCGCGAGCGCGAGTGCCGACGCACAGGCGACAGAGGTCTTGCCCACCCCGCCTTTACCGGTGAACAGCAGAAAGCGCGGCGGATCGGTGAGGAATCCCGGTTGTGCGACCGACATCAGCAGCAGCCGCTGTCGGGTTCACACGACGTGCTCGCCGACAGATCGAGCAACCGAACTCCGCCCGGTGGCGACACCCGCGCGGGTTCCGATACTCCGGCCCAGCGCGCGAGCTGGTCGCGGCTGGGATACTGCCCGGTCAACACGGTCACGCCGTCGACCAGGACCAACGGCAGCCCTTCGGATCCGGACAGCTCCAGGAACCTCCGGACCGCGTCATTGGCCGCGAATACCATTGGGTCGCCCGCGAGGTTGTGGCGAGCAACCGTGCCGCCCCGGCTCGTTACCCAATCCAGGTCGGCGGAGAATTCCACCAGCGTCTGATCGACGTCGGGGCCGCAGACGCCGGTGTTGCAGCACAGGGCGGGCTCGAAGATCTCGACGGTGCTCACGGGCATTCCTCTCAGGCGCGGGCGGGAAGCAGTTCGGCGATCAGATCCTCGACGCGCTTGCGGATCTCGTCGCGGATGGGACGTACAGCCTCGACTCCCTTGCCAGCAGGATCTTCGAGCTTCCAATCGCGGTAATCCACACCCGGGAAATATGGGCAGGCGTCGCCGCAACCCATGGTGATGACGACAGTGGAGGCTTCGACGGCGTCCGGGGTGAGAATCTTCGGAGACTGATCGGTGATGTCGATGCCGAGCTCGGACATGGCCTCGACGGCGGCGGGATTGAGGCTGTCCCCCGGTGCGCTACCGGCGGAGCGCACCTCGATGTCCTCACCCGCCAGGTGGGCGAGGAACCCCTGCGCCATTTGAGAGCGTCCGGCGTTGTGCACGCAGACGAAGAGCACGCTGGGCTTGGATGCCATGAGCGGAGAAGTCCTTTCAGGAGGAAGCGGGGAGCTGTTCGGTGGTCTCGTGCGGGACGATGACATCGTCCGCAGTCCCAGCGCTGTCGGGATACAGCCACGCGATGGCAGCCAATCCGATGGCGGCACCGAGCATTTGGGCGGCAATGTAACCCGGCGCCGAACCCGGAGCGATACCGGCGAACGTATCGGAGAAGATCCGGCCGATGGTGACCGCGGGATTCGCGAACGATGTCGAACTGGTAAACCAGTACGCCGCACCGATATACGCCCCGACCGCGGCAGCAGACAGAGCCGCGCGCCCCGAGCGCGCCAACGCGAAGATCACCGCGATGAGTCCCGCCGTCGCCACCACCTCACCGAGCAGGTGCCCGCCGGTAATGCGGTCGTGCGTCGAGATCTGGAAGGCAGGCAGATCGAACATGGCATTGGCCAACACCGCTCCCACCGAACCGCCGGCTACCTGCGCGACGATATAGCCGAGCAAATCGACACCGGTGATACCGGTGCCCCGGCGGCGGCCCATCAGCCAATCCGCCGCCGACACCACCGGATTGAAATGCGCGCCGGAGATCGGACCGAACACCAGGATCAGAACCGCGAGCCCGAACACCGTCGCCGTCGAATTCTCCAGCAACTGCAATCCGACATTGCCGGGCGAGAGCTGCTCGGCAGCGATGCCCGAGCCGACGACCACCGTCACCAACAGCGCGGTCCCGAGAAACTCGGCCACCAACCGACGCGCGAGCCTGTTCACTGCCCCAACTCCCCGGCCTCGGCAGTCAGCAGATGCGACAGCTGTCGCAGCGCCGCCGGTTCCGCCCGGTAGTACACCCACGACCCACGCCGCTCACTGCTCAGCAACCCTGCCTCACGCAGCACCTTCAAATGATGGGAGATGGTGGGCTGACTGACATCGAACCCGTCCGACAGATCACACACGCACGCTTCCTGCCCGACATGGCTGACAACCACGCTCAGCAACCGCAAACGCACCGGATCCGACAACGCCTTGAACACAACCGCCATCCGGGCAGCGGCATCAGCAGTCAACGGCTCCTGCGCCATCGACGCGACCTCGCACGGCTCCGACACCGCGACGATCGGCAGACCTGACTTAGACACTCGTCGATATTGACAGTCATTGAATCGGTAAGCAAGCGAACACCTGGTGAACCCACCCCGCCCCACACCCCAAAGTTCACGAACCACGCCTCGCGCTGGACCAAGGGAGGCGCAAAGATGCTGTTCTCAACTCACCGCAGATTCGGGCCTGCGACCAGTCCAGGGTCGGCAAATTTACGGCCTTGACCGGCCCCGATCCGAGGGCTAACGTCTAGCGCATGAACCCCTACAGCCTGTCTGTAGGCGGGCAAAGTGTGTCAAAGTCCCTGATGGCGCACAGCGAGAAACCCCTGACCGAAGAATTCTGGTCAGGGGTTTCGCCGTTTCATCAGCGACGACGTGGGGTGCCCGAGCGACATCAGGGCTTGTAGTCGCTCAGAATGCTTGCCGCCCTGGCACAGGCGAACGGTTGTCCGCTCATGTGCGCTGGCCTGGTTCGGAAGGACTCGAGGCATCGCGGGTGAGGGCCAACTCTGCGTCGATGCGGCGTTGCTCGGCATCGTGGAGATTTTGATAGTGCTCCACTCGGGACTGGTCACCGACCTTGTCGGCCGCGGCGACAGCGGACCGCAATGCCGCCAACGGCAAGCCGGGTACGTCGCGTGCCTGCCGGTCCGCCTCGGCGAACACCTCCTCGCCCAGCTCGCCCTCTGCGGAACCGACCAGCAGGAACAGCTCCTCCACGTACATCCGCCCCAGGCCCACTTCTGCCCATCCGGACACGCCGTCGAGGGCTCGGCGGCACTCGCGGAGCGCATCCCAGGCGGCATGGTGGTTGTCGGCCCGGCGCTCCAGTCCGGCCAGGGCGAGCCAGGACGACGCCGAGTCCCAAGGGGTTTCGGCGTACACCAGGCTCTCTCGCTGGACCCGGGCCGCTTCGGCGTGGGCCCCTAAATCAGCCAACTGGTGGCGGAGCTGCCCCAATGTGGCACTGTCCCGCTCACGACCGGCGAGCCACCGGTCCAGCTCCCGGCGTGCCAGTTCACGGTCGCCGGCCAGTTTCGCGCGCCCAACCCAGGTCAGCGGGTCCTCGGCACCAGGATCAGCGGGGAAGCGCGACCGCTGCCGCTGCCACCACTTCGCCAACCCGTCCTCGGACACGCACGGCCGACCCTCTCCGTCGAGCAGAAGCTCGAGTACCGGGCCCCGGTCGGCGTGCCCGCTGTCGCGCACGTAGGCGATCGTGGCCCGCACCCCGGCAGCGCAGAGATACTCGCGGTCATAGCCACACCAGGTGTCGAAATTGGCTCGCTTGATCTCCCAGTGCAGCCACACGTCCTCCACTCGCCGGTACTCGGCGAGCAGCAGACCGGCCAGGTCGGTCTCCTCGCTCAACCCCTGGAACGGCGCCTCGCGGCGGCACCGCGCCTCCTGCTCGGCCACCCATCGAATCAATGGGAGGTCGTCGGGTCCGCGATCGTATTGCAACGCCCACAACACGGTCGCTCGCCGCACCGCGTTCCGGTCGCAGTCGTATCCATCGGCACCCGTGGCCCGCTCATAGCGCAGCTCCCGCCACACGCCCGCCGACCCCCGCATCCGCGCCAACTCATACCGCGCCGCCTCCATCACCCGCCAAGGATCCCACGAACCGGTGGGATGCTCATGCTGTCGTACACCTGAGTGGCGGGGGCCCTCGTCATCCCAGCCCTGTAACGCCACCCGGCTATGGGTGACGATCGTCCGCCACGACGCCGACGTAGTTTCCAAACCGGGATCGGGGATGGTCCATCGTGTCGTCCCGGTGGACATATCCAGCAAGGACAGCGCGCCCCGGTCAGCCTGCTCGCGTACGAGCACCGCTTGATCGTCGCCATCGATGGAAACCCCCGCGGCAGAACCGATCCACACCGCGTCTCCCGTTGCGAGATCGAACAGCTGCGGTCGCCCATCGGAGGTCACCGCGGCAATGCGTGACCCGCTACCGATGAATTCGTCGCTGCCCCACGGGGCAAGCGCCAGCTCACATTCGCCGTCGGCTCGTCGGCCGCTGTAGACAATGGATTCCTCTGGTGCTGTGGCCTTCTCGGCGTCGACACGCTTCAAGAAGACTCGGAAGTGAGGATCATCGTGATCAGACCCGACCAGGAACGTGCCAGCGCCGACAAGATGCCAGCCGCGGCTCGGCAGACGCCCGGGCAGGACCGGGCCCGTCTCCGCCTCCACCAGCGCCCACGGCGTCCGCGTAGGCTCATACACGTTCACCGGCAGATACTCCGGCTCGGCGGGCGCGGTCATACCGTGGATTCCCACCGTGTCCTCGGTAACCACGCCCGCGGGCAATGGCTGCGCCCACAGCGGGGCACCGGTCCGCACATCGTGACGCATCAGTTGTCGATCGACCACCTGGGTGCGCCCTCAACCGCCGGCTGCACCGATTCCGTTGTGCTCGTGATAGGAGCGACATGAGAATTCGACTCTGCCCCTGTGCATCCCGCTGTCGCCAGCACCACAGTCAGACTCGCGACAACCGAAAACAGACGCACGATCCCGATGCTGCGGTCACCCGTTGGCGCGCGGTGGTTTCCAGTTCGCGGCTGTCTTCCTCGTACGAGATGCGTACCCGAGACGACGACAGCAGCCAGGTGTCGTTCCGCCGGGTGAGGCCGATCGTGTAGCGGCAGCCGATCACCCAGATCCGTTCGCCGACGGCCTCGGTGAGCACGTGCGTGACTCGGGCGTGAGACCGCGCCGTCGCCGTGGTCTCGGAATCCAGCTCAACCACGATCGGACCCAGTAGGTGCCGCGTGGCATCGAACCCTGGCAGGAATCCCCGCAGTCCGGCCAGGAAATCGTGGTCCTCTCCGACCGGCTGACCCAGCTGACCGGGGCTGGAGTCGTCGAGCGCAGACGCACACCCGGGTGGCCGGCCCGAGTCTGCTACACGCTCACCGAACGCGGACACGCGCTTGTCCCGGTACTGCGGGTCCTATGGGACTGGGGCTCGCGCCCCAGGTGACCACCAACCTCATCACCAAAGCCGTGCTGATGGGCGGCGTCATCGGGTGCGCGGTACTGGCGGTCGATTCCAGGCCCTACAACGCGCGCATGTACTGAGAAAGTCAGTGACCTGCGGGGAGGACCGGCGGAGGGTTACTGCCTGGAACATCCGTGCGCTCCGATACGGACGAATACCTGGGTTCCCTCGACGGATGCGCCGAGGACTGGCGCATCGAGTACGGCAATCCGTTGCGGAAACAGCAAGCTTCTTTGCCGCCGCCGGTCCGCCGCGGGCACGCTCAGGTCATGCAGCGAGACAGCACCACCGACAGTCTTCTCGATGTCGTCATCATCGGCGGTGGCGCCGCCGGCCTGACCGCCGCGCAGGTGCTCGGACGCGCCCGCCGCGCCGTCGCGGTGATCGACAGCCACCTCCCTCGGAACGGGCCCGCCGCGCACGTGCACGGGTTCCTGTCGCGGGACGGAACGCCGCCCGCCGCCCTGGTGGCCACCGGACGGCAGGAAGCACGCGAATACGGCGTCGATCTCATCGACGAGCACGTCACCGAAATCTCCTGGCGTGGAGTCGATCCGGGATTCGTTGTGCAGCTGACCGATGGGCGAGAGCTCGAAACCCGTGCGATCCTGGTCAGCACCGGCCTCCGGGACGAACTGCCGGACGTCCCCGGGCTGCGGCAGCGGTGGGGCATCGATGTCCTGCACTGCCCCTTCTGCCACGGCTACGAGGTCCGCGACGAACCGATCGGCGTCCTGGGGGGCGATGTCCGAGAACTGTCCATCCACCAGGCATTGCTGCTCCCGCAGTGGTCGAGCGATGTGGTCTTCTTCCCCAATGGCATCGAGCTGACGGACGGAGAACGAGCTCGCATCCACGCTCGCGGTGTCGAGATCGTCGAGGGACCCGTGCGCGGCATCGTCGTCGACGACGATCGGCTCCGCGCGGTCGAGCTCGAGGACGGGCGACTCGTCCCCCGAGCGGCGCTCTTCGTCGGCCCCAGATTCATACCCAACGACTCCCTGCTGACCGGGATCGGATGCGATGTCGGAACCCACGGATTCGTCACCGTGGACGGGACCGGCCGAACCAGTGTGCCGGGCATCTGGGCGGCCGGAAACGTGGCCGACCCTCGGGCACAGGTGATCACCGCCGCAGGTGCCGGATCCGCCGCCGCTATCGCGATCAACGGATACCTCCTCGAGCGGGATGTCGACACCGCCCTCGCCCGGCGAGACCAAGTGCCGCCGGACGACATGTTCTCGCCCGCGATGGAACGTGAGGTCAGCGCGATCGTCCTGCACGCGAAGCGTTCCGACCCCCGCTCGCCACTGTCCTGAACACCACATCTCGCACGACACCACGGTCACGCGTTCGCGAGACCGGCGCCGAACCGCAGAGCACACTGCTCGACGACCAACCACTGTAAAAGGAGCACTCACATGAAGAACAACGAGACGACAGCCACCGACGTGCAACTTCCCACCGTGTGCGCCCCGGGCGAGGGCCTGCGGGTCGCATCGGGCGGGATCGTCTACCGCTTCCTGGCCACCAGCGCCGAAACCAACGACAAATTCTCCCTTTTCGAAGCTACTCTGCGCCCCGGGGAGGGCTCGCCGTTCCACGTGCACAGCCGTGAGGAGGAGGCGTTCTTCGTCCTGGACGGCGAGGTCGCCTTCTACACCGAGACCGAACGCATCCCCGCGGGGCCGGGGACGTTCCTCAACGCTTCGGTCGGGGTGGTTCGTGGTTTCCGCAACGAAACCGACCGCAATGCACGGATGCTCATCCTCGTGGCACCCGCCGGTCTGGAGGGCATGTTCCTGGAGGACGGCACCATCCTTACGGATCCGACGCAGGAAGCGCCCCGAGGCGGCACCGAATGTCCGGTCGTCGCCGGGCAATACGGGATCGAGGTCATGCCCTACGACCTGCCGCCCGTGTAGAGCGGCGGAGGTTCGAGAGCATGGAGAACAATCGCGTCCACACCTTCAGGGACGACGCACTCGCCGATCTGGATGCGTGCGGGATCGCGACGCGCATCGCCTCGGGCGAGGTCTCGGCGCGCGAAGTCGTCGAGGCCGCCATCGCCCGGGCACACGACGCGGACCCGATTCTGCGCGGCCTCGCCATCGAAGACTTCGATCGCGCAGTGTCCGCCAGTGACCGTTGTGGCGGTGGGGCCTTCGGCGGCGTGCCGACCGCGATCAAGGACAACACCGCCATGGCCGGGCTGCCGACACAGTTCGGCAGCACCTCGTTTCGCGCGGCCCCTGCTTCGGCGAACGGACACTTCGTCGACCAGATGGTGCGCACCGGAATGATCCCGATCGGGAAGACCCGGCTACCCGAGTTCGCGTTCAATGTCACCTGCGAGTACTCGCGCGCCGAACCGGTCCGAAACCCTTGGAACACCGACTATTCCGCGGGCGGTTCGTCGGGCGGCGCCGCGGCGTTGGTCGCCTCCGGGGTGGTTCCCATCGCCCACGCCACCGACGCGGGCGGATCCATCCGGATCCCCGCCGCGGCGTGTGGTCTCGTGGGCCTCAAACCGTCCCGTGGACGACTGGTGGAAGATGTTTCGGAGAAGGCCATGCCGCTCAGAATCGCGGTTCAGGGCGTCCTCACGCGGTCGGTTCGCGATACGGCACGCATGATGTTCGAGGCCGAGCGCCGCTACCGAAACCCCCGACTGCGCCCCGTGTGCGATGTGGCCGGTGCCAGTCGTACTCGCTTGAGAATCGGAGTCCTGTCCGCTCCCACCTCGAGCCCGGTCGACCGGGAAACGCGGGAATCCATCCGGGTCACGGCGGATCTGCTGGCATCTCTCGGGCACCACGTCACCGCGGTAGCGATGCCCGTCCGAGCGGACTTCCTGAACGACTACCTGCTGTATATGGGGCTGCTCATGACCTCCATCCGGATGGCCGCCACTCAGATCGTCGGGTCCGGCCTCGACCGGGCCGAACTCGAGACGACAACCAGCGGCCTCTGCGATCAGTACCGGCGCGCGTTCATCCGCACACCGATCGCTCTGCATCGACTTCGGCAGGTGCAGAAGCGATTCAGATCGACATTCGACCACGTGGACGTACTGCTGTCGCCCGTGGTCGCGCACTCGACGCCGGTTCTCGGCCACCTGTCGCCGGATCAGCCGTTCGATTCGTGGTTGGAGCGACTGAGCGCCTTCGACTGTTACGCGCCGCTGAACAACATCTCGGGCACGCCTGCCATCACGCTCCCTCTCCACCGAACGCGATCGGGTCTGCCGCTGGCATCGCACCTGTCGGCGAACATCGGAGACGAACGCACCCTGCTCGAACTCGCCTTCGAACTCGAGGAAGCGATGCCGTGGGCGCGAATCGACGCCCAGCCACAGCCGATCCCGCCCCCCGACCGGGTCGGGAGTGTCGATGCCGAGCGCGATGCCTCATGATCGCCTCGGTGTCATTCCGGGGAAGCTGTGCCGTGAATCGTTGCGGCAGTGTGCGATTCCGATCCGGGTGACTGATACGCAATGTGTCCAGCACCGATAAGCGTAGCTGATCAACAGTTGCCGAATTGGTGTTGTTCGGACCACGCGACCCTGGCAGTCTGTCCTCAGTTGGCAACCAACAGAACGGACCTTCATGCGTAATTGCTTCCGCGCCAGTGTTTTCGCCATCGTCCTCGCGGCCGCGCCGGTGGCCGCCGTCGCTCCTGCCGGGGCTGTGCCGCTGGAGGAGTCCCGGCCCAGCGCGGCCCAAGCAGTCGGCGATCCCTGCTACAACCCTCGCGATCTGCCGTCCCTGCTCTTCTGCCTCCTGACCCGGATACCCATTCCCAGCGGCCTCTCGTCCGAGGGATGACGACGCCGCGCACGGTCAGCTGCTGGAACCGCTGGGCAGCCCCGACAGCGAACCGGTGCCGAGTTGGGGGTCACCGGTGATCTCGACGGTGAGCGTTTTGGTGGAGGAACCCTGGGTGGCCACGATGGTGTACGTGCCCTTGGCCGGGGGTCGCCAGGTGCCGCGTATCGCGCTGCGCTCCCGGTCCGGATAGTCCAGGCGCTCAGGCGAATCCAGGTCGCGGCCGTTGATGGTCACGGTGGCGGGCAGGTCGTAGTCGGGGCCGAACATGCGGGCCATGACCGTGCAGTTGGCTCCCACGAAATCGCAGGCGACCGGTACTTCACTGTTGCCCCAAGCGTAAATGGTGATGTCGTCCACCTCCGCGGAGGCCGCGGGAGCCAACACGGCCGGTAGGAACAGCGCGCCCGCCCAGGCGGCGGTCGATCCTGCGATTCTCATGGTTCGGCGATCCTTCGTGTCGTGGTGATCGCTCCGGCGCTCAGCCGGAGAGCCGTACGCGTCGCCAGGGTTGCAGAATCCGTCCGGGGTCGAAACCCCGAAAACCCAGGGCTTGACCATGGTCTGCCGCGATACGACCTGCCCACGGGGGGCGAAAACGTTCCGATCGGCCCGCGCCGTCACGCGGGCCGGACGATCCGCGGGCCCGCCAGCTGGCCAGCGACTACACCGCCGCCTGGGAGGCTGCGGACATCGACGCCATCGTGGCTCTGCTCGCGGCCGACGCCCGCTACGCCATGCCGCCGTTGCCCGAATGGTATGCCGGCCGTAGCGAGATTCGAGACTTCCTGATCGCGGGTCCGGCCCGGTTCCGTTGGCGGTTCCTGGCGACGGTCGCGAACGGTCAGCCCGCGTTCGGCACCTATTGGCGGGACGAGCGGCGGGACGCGTTCGTGGCGATGGCGCTCGACGTGGTGGCGGTGCACGACGGTGCGATCATCGATCTCACCGCAGCCGTCGAAGGCGCGGCGGCTAGTCCGGCATCCGGGACATGAGCCGGTGAACGGCTTCCGCGGTCGGCGTCACCCACGGTGCGGCAGGCTTTCGCGCTCGGGCAGAGTCACCCGGACGACGGCCGCGACCTGAGCGCGGAGTTGATCGAGATCGACCGGTTCGGGTCCGCGGGTGAGTTCGTCGAACAGGATCCCGTCGATGAGGGCGATGGCCAGCCGGGCGCGGTGGGGGTCGCCGGTGAGCGCCGACGCCATCGCGTGGAATTCGGCGATGACGCTTCCCATCGCCGACTCGATCAGTGCGCGGCTGCCCGGGTCGAGCCGCAGGATCATGCTGGCGCGACTGCGGATGCGGGCCGGGCCGAGCCAGTGCGACAGGGTCGCGGTGGTGCCGTCGACGAGTAGGCCCGGGTCCAGGTCCGGCGTGAGGGGGCCGGGCCGGTACCGGTCGATATCGGCGCGGTCGAGTTCGCTGATGCGGTGCAGCACCGCGGCGAGCAGGTCGCTGCGCGCCGGGTAGTGGTAGCTACAGGTTCCCGACGGCAGCCCGGCCCGTGCGTCGGTGGCGCGGTGGGTGAGCCCTCGAAGACCTTCGGTGCCGATGATGTCGGTCGCCGCGTCCGCCAGCAGGGTTTTGCGATCTCGCGCACTTCGTTCCACAACCTCGACACTACAGCTGTAGCATCCACTACAGCTGTAGCGGACCTGCCCGCGCAGCCCGGACGAGGAGCGGCTATGCGTTATCTCCCCTATCGAATCGGCGCGTGGAGTTGGATCGCGACCGGCGGAATCCACGCCACGGCCGATATCGTCTCGCGGTTCGTCGTCGCGGACACCGCCGCGGAACAGGTGATGCGCCGCGAGCGCTTCGCACTCGCGGGCGGCTCCAACGACCTCTACACCCTGAATATGGGATTCAGCATCGCCATGGGTTGCAGCATGCTGCTGGCGGGCGTGCTGTTCCTCCTGGCCGCACGCCGCACCGACCCGATCGAGCGAACCCGCCCGATCGCCTTCGTCGGTCTCGCCTTCTCACTCGGCGCGTTCGCCCTCGCCGCGGCCGTCATCAAACTGCCCCCACCCATCCTCACCTTCGGAATCGCCTGCCTCGCTTTCGGTGCGGCGGTGATCGCTCCGAGTCGGCAACACAGTGGTGCCCGTCGGCACGCGACGGCGGCCGGAAGCGCCTGATCCGACCTTCGGCCATGGCCGCCGCGGCGCGGACCCGATAGCCGAACGGGCTCGCGCGTATCGAGCCGGGCGGAGTTCGTACGCTGGCCGGATGATGCCGAACATGTCGAAACCCTGGCCGTCGCGTCGGGATGAGCGCGATGTTTGAGCTGCTCGGGATCTCGGTCGAGGGGGCGTTGGCGGTCGTGTTCGCCACGGCCGGGATGTACCTCGTGATGGTGGTCCTGGTGCGGCTGCTCGGGCAGCGGGTGTTGTCGGGGATGTCGAGTTTCGATCTGGTCGCGGTGATCGCGTTCGGGGCGGTGATCGGTCGGGCGGCGCTGGGGGACTCGCCGCGTCTCGCCGGTGGGGTTGTCGCGCTGGTGACGCTCATGACCATTCAGGCCCTCGTCGGGGTGGTGCGGGGTACCCGGGTCGGCTCGCGGGTGGTCAACCGGCCGGTGCTGCTGATGGCGGGACGGGAGGTGTTGGAGTCGCATCTGCGCACCTGTCACGTGTCCCGGTCGGAGCTGCATTCCCGGTTGCGGCAGGCGGGCATCAGCCGTCCCGACGACGTCGGTGCCGTGATCTTCGAACCGTCCGGCGGCATCAGTGTGCTGCGTTCGGACCGACCGATCGATCCCAGCCTGCTCGCCGACGTCGTCGGGGCGGAACTCCTCGATCAGGGACGCGCCCGCGACTGAGCGAACGGAGCACGTCCCACGCTACGGAACCCGGATCAGCGCGCGACGAGCGGGTGAAATGGATGACCGATGCGACCGCCCCAGCTGAGCGGGATCGGTCCGCGTCGCCGGGTCCTGACAGGTTCGTCCGCGCACCGCCGACATGCCGCTGCTCCGAAACACTATGGTCGAAGCTGCCGCAGGTCGCGCGCACGAGCCGGTCACGGCGGACGATCCGCCGGGCCGAGGAGTAAGGACGAGGGAGGAATTCACGATGGGTGTCAGTCTGGCCAAGGGTGGCAATGTCTCGCTGTCGAAGCAGGCACCGAATCTGACCGCGGTGGCGGTCGGACTCGGATGGGATGTGCGATCCACCACGGGGACGGACTTCGATCTCGACGCGAGCGCCTTGGCGTGCGGCGCGGATCGGAAGGTGCTGTCGGATCAGCACTTCATCTTCTACAACAACCTGCGGTCGCCCGAAGGGAGCATCGAGCACACCGGCGACAACCTCACGGGTGAGGGCGAGGGCGACGACGAGGTGATCAATGTCGATCTGGCGAATACGCCGCCGACGATCACCAATATCTTCTTCCCGGTGTCGATCCACGAGGCCGCGACGCGGCAGCAGTCGTTCGGCCAGGTTCGCAATGCGTTCATCCGGGTGGTGGATCGCAGCAACGGCACCGAGCTGGCGCGCTACGACCTCACCGAGGACGCCTCCACCGAGACGGCGATGGTGTTCGGGGAGCTGTACCGCAATGGTGCGGAGTGGAAGTTCCGGGCCGTCGGGCAGGGCTACGCCTCGGGGCTGGCGGGCATCGCCCGCGACTACGGCGTCAATATCTGAGGCCGGCCTCGGCCACTGCCCGGGGCGGGCAGACCCGCACGCTCCCAGGACCATCCGCACGATTCGACACGCCGTCCGCTCGATGCCAAGCTCTCCGGGGTTCGAACTCCGAAAGAGAGTGTGGCGGTGGAGGATACGGTGGGCTCTGCATCCCGAGCAGACTGGCGGGTGGCCTTGGAGCGGTGGGTCGACTCGCCGCGGGTACGCAGCGCGACAACCGCGCTCATCCTGGGCAATGCGGTGGTGCTCGGCGTCGAGACCTCCGCGGCGGCGCGGGCGCATGCCGGAGATCTGCTGGCGGGCCTGGACCGCGCCTTGCTGGCGGTATTCGTGGTGGAGCTGCTGCTGAAGCTGATCGCGACCGGACCGCGGTTCTTCCGATCCGGTTGGAACATCTTCGATTTCGCGATCATCGGTATCGCGCTGGTGCCCGCCGTGGGGCCGCTGTCGGTGCTGCGCACCCTGCGGGTGCTGCGGGTGATGCGGCTGCTGTCGACGGTGCGGCGGCTGCGCATGCTGGTCGACTCGCTGGCCCAGGCCCTGCCCGGCATCGGCTGGTCCGCGGCGCTGCTGGGACTGCTGTTCTACGTGTTCGCCGTCGTCGGCACCGAGATGTTCGGCCAGCGGTTCCCGGACTGGTTCGGCGATCTCGGCCGCAGCCTCTACAGCCTGTTCCAGATCATGACGCTGGAAAGCTGGTCGATGGGCATCGCCCGCCCGGTCATGACCGAATACTCCTACGCCTGGCTGTATTTCGTGCCGTTCATCCTGCTCACCAGCTTCGTGGTGCTGAATCTGTTCATCGCGATCATCGTCAGCGCCACCCAGGAAATCCATGACCAGGATCAGCGCGCCGAGCTCGAGGCGCGCGAGACGGCTGCGCACGCGGAGCGCCAGGAAATGCTGGAGCTGCTGCGTACCGTCAACGCCCGGCTCGACGCGCTCGAACGCGGCCTGGACCGAGAGCGACTGGTGTAGAACGCCTTTCCGGTCGGGCGGAGCGGTCAGTTCGCCCAGGGCGGTGCTACCACGGTGCCGTCGAGCAGCTCTCCGGTGAAGCCGACGGTGGTGGACACCAGCACGGTGGCAGGGCCGTCGGAGTCATTGCCGAGGGCGATGGTCGAGCCGGTGGGGGCGACTGCGGCGTCGCCGGGTGCGAGGGTGGCGGTGACGCCGTCAACGGTGAGGGTGATCGCACCGTCGAGCAGGACGAAGGCCTCCTCACGCAGAATGCGGTGCGGGACACCGGCGGTGGCGGGGGCCACCTCCACTTTCCAGACGCAGACCTCGGCGCTGCCGGAGGACGGGCGGATCAGCGGGGTGAAACGGGAGCCGTGCAGGTGGTGCACGGGTGCATCGGCGGCGCGGACTACGGGCATCGACACTCCTATCGGTCAAGCAACTTGTCTAAATAGTCAAGCTTGTTGACCTTCTTGTCAAGTGCCAAAATCTCCCCTATGCCCGCTTCCGCTCAGGACCTGCCGCTGCTCCTGCTCGCCGCCGCCGCGGAGGTCACCGATGCCATCCACGCGGGTGTGGTGGCGGCCGGATTCACCGATGTGCGGCCGACGCACGGGTTCGCCTTCGCCCGCATGGCCCCACACGGGGCCGCGGTCGGGGAGATCGCCGAACACCTCGGGGTGACCAAGCAGGCGGCCAGTCAGCTGGTGGACGAGCTGGTTCGCAAGGGCTACGCGGAGCGCAATCCGCATCCGCAGGATTCCCGCGCCCGGCTGATCACCCTGACCGAGCGCGGATGGGCCTGCACCCGGGCGGCCGATGCCGCCGCGGCGGACCTCACCGCCCGCTGGGCCGCCACGCTCGGCGATTCGACACTGGGCGCGCTGCGGGACGTGCTGGCGCAGGTGGTGACGCCCGGACGGGTCCGACCCGCGGCCTGGTGAGTGCGGATTCGCCGATCAGGTGAGACCGGCGAGATCGGCCAGCACCTCCGAGGCGGTCACCTCCGTCAACGTGTCGAGATCGCCTGCGGTGAAGCAGATCTCGGTGATCTTCTGGACAGGGTGGATGTCGACGGCTCCGACGACGATGCCCGGATCCAGCTCGACGATCAGCTTCAGCCCCGCACCCAGCGCGCGGTACAGGCCCGGCTGGACGCCGCCGTCCTGCGCGGCCGCCCGGTCCCAGCCCCGGCGAGTGAGTCCCAGCAGCGCACCCACCGAGACCTCGACCCCGTCGAACCGCCGGATCCGGCGCGTGGCGCGCTCCTCCGGCGTGAGCGCGTACACGGGCCGCCCGAGCTGCCGGAACGGTTGGGTGATCTCGTAGTCGGCGAAGACCTCACCCCAGCGCGCGACCGCGTCGCCGAGTTCGAGTGGGTGGGCGATGCCGATACGCGCCGATTCCGGGAGCCCCACCGGCGCATCCTCGATATCGGTCGGCGTGAAATCCTCCGCCAGCCGGAAATTCGTCTCGCCGGTCGTCCACACCAGACGGCGTGCGAGATGCCGCAGCAGCGGATGCGTCACCAGGTACCGGTCGAATTCGGCTGCGCTCCAGCGTCGCTGCGTGACCATCGCCCGCTCCAAGCGGAGAATCTGATCGCCGACCACACCGCGCGCGGACTTCTTCAGCACACCGAAGCGCTCATAAGCGGCGGGTGCGAGCTCGCCGTCGTCCTTGACGCCGGGTTTGGGCAGCGTCTTGCGCCGCGTGCCCGACTCGTCGATCACGAACGGTGACAGTTGCTCGTCGAATCCGACGGTGAAGCGGCGCGGCCCGTAGTCGAGCAGCAGGGTGCCGTCCGCGTCCAGACCGAGGTCGGGCACGAGGCGATCGGCGAGTTCGTCGGCGGTCAGGCCGCGTGCGGTGGCGGCGAGGTGCAGACAGCCTTCAGCCGTGGTTCGCTGGCCGGGAGCCTTGGCGCGCTGGGAGATTCGGTGCAGGTGCAGCAACGCGATGTCGGTACCGATGGCTCCGAGCACGCCGATGGCATGCTTGTCGCTGCCCGCACCCGGCCAGCGCAGCAGCAGCGCGCCCAACCGCTCGACGGCCGCGTCATCGGCCAGCCAGCAGAACTGATCGACGACCCAGGCGTTGCGGGCGGGCATACGGGCGTGCAGCCACTGCTCGAACAGCGCCCAGCCGAAGGCGGCCAGCGTTCGGGAATCGCACTGCTCCACGGCTTCTCGCAGCCCCGGATAGGCCTGCGCGGGACCGTTCCACCGGTAGCCGGGCGACAGCGCGAGCCCGCCGATCAGATTGTCCCGCGCGGTCGCGGACAGGGGGCTGCCGTCGTGCAGGCGCACCTCGGGCAGCTCGTCGCGATTCAGCCAGGGCAGCTTCGGCGGTTTGGCGGGTTTGTCCACCGGTCCGGTCTGCACGACCTCGGGAGTCTCGACGCTCAGCAGTCGCGCGACCCCGGCCGCCGTCTCCTCGCCGAACACGCGGGCAGCCGCCACGACCTCGGCCACTCCGTGCGTCTCGGCAATGAGAGCCAATGCGGCCGTGGCCTTTTCCCGCGGAAGCCGGCGCTTGGCGAGCGCGTCGGGCACCAGATAGGGCACGGCCGTGAGACCGTGCCGGCTGAACCAGCCGCGAGCGATCCGCTGCGCCGATTTCAAGCGCACCAACCAGTCGGCCATCAGGCGCGCCACCTCGACCTCGAGGAAGGGCACCAGCGCCGGGCCGTTGTCGTAGGCGTTGGACTTGGCATTCGAGACGATGACGTGCAGCGCGTCGCATTCGAACCGGGCGGCCAGCATCCGAAGATCGTGTCCCGCCCCGATTCCGGTGAGGCGCGGTTGCCACTCCGGCAGCAGCGGTGCCACCAGTTCGACCGGTGCGGCACCGAACATATTCGCTTGATACGAGGGGCGGGTGATCGCGCCGTCGCGGTAGGCCCGCACCACCTGACCCCAGTCCTCGGCACCAATCAGGGCACTGGCCGGGCGCAACCGGTCCGCGAGCCGCAGCCATCCCTCCCGTTCACCCGGTTCCCAGACGGCGCTCCGCTCCGTGGGCGGTTTCAGGCCGGGTACCAGCGGTATCTCCTTCGCTCGCTCGGCCGCCGCCCCCCCCGCGGCGGCCCCGGGCGGCGGCGCCCCCACCCGGGCGACCCACACATAGG
>NZ_JASCXP010000007.1:0-47095 GCF_030010695.1 Nocardia sp. CC201C | reverse complement strand
TCAGGCCCGGCTATCCGCGGGGCCTGACCTGTGTAATTGCGTCGAGCATGGGAATTCTGCGGCACCCACCCTGGCGGGGCTCGTTACCGCACTAGGGTTTTCGACTGCTCGGCGGCGGGATCCGCATCCGCTGGGTTCGGGAGGTCCGATTCGGCGGAGTTCTCGGATACGGCTGTGCCGGTCGGTGGGACGCGGCGCAGCAGGGTCGCCGAGAGCACCGCCGCTAGCATGACCAGTCCCGCCGCGGTCGCCGCGGCCACGTTGAGGCCGTTGGCGAACGCCTCTTTCGCCGATGTCAGCAACGCGTCGCCGACCGCGACGGGGAGATTCTCGGTGGCCGCCAAGGCGCCGGGCAGCGTGTCACGGGCGGCGGCCGCGACATCGGCGGGGACGCCGGACAGGTCGATATCGGACATGTCGGTGCGATAGACGGCGGCGCCGACACTGCCGAGCAGGGCGATGCCCAGCGAGATACCGAGGTCGCTCGCGGTGCTGTTGAGCGCGGACGCGGCGCCGGCCTTCTCCGGCGGGGCCGACCCGAGGGCGATATCGGTGACCAGGGCCATCTCCGGCGCGATACCGGGGTAGAGGATATAGAAGCCGACGATCAGCAGGGTCAGCCCGGAGGCGGAATCGACCTGTGTGAGTACGAGATAGCCCAGCACCGACAGCAGGCTGCCCGCGGCGACGATGTACGCCGGGCGGATGCGGCGGGCGAGCACGGGTGCGAGCATCGAGACGATCACCAGCATCACCGCGGCCGGCAGAATCAGCAGACCCGATTCCAGCGGCGACCGTCCCTCGACCAGCTGCAGATACTGGGTGAAGAGCAGGTAGACACCGCCGAGCGCGACCGTGTTGAGCAACGTCACGCCCAGCGCGCTGCTGAAGGTGCGGTTGCTGAACAGGCGCATATCCAGCAGCGGCTCGTCGAGACGCAGCTGGCGGCGCACGAAGGCCGTCAACAGTGCGACACCGGCGAGGACCGCGACGACCGCGGTGGTGGTCACACCGTACGCGGCGAGCTCTTTGATTCCGTAGACAACCGGCAGCATCATGACCAAAGACAGTGCGACGCTGGGCAGGTCGAGTCGCCCGGCGCGCGGAGTGCGGTATTCCGGGACCAGAGCGGGCACGGCCAGCACCACCACCGCCATGACCGGCACACCGACGAGAAGTGTGGCTCCCCACCAGAAGTTCTCCAGCAGCAGGCCGCCGAACAGCGGGCCGGTAGCGACACCGACGGACACCGATGCCGCCCACAGACCGACGGCGGTACCGCGCTGTCTGGCATCGGGGAACATGCTGCTGATGAGTGACAGGGTGGACGGCATGACGGCGGCGGCGCCCACGCCCATGACCGCACGTGCGGCGATCAGCGTCTCGACGCTCGGTGCGAAGGCTGCGACGGCGGACGCGGCGCCGAAAGCGATGGCACCCAGCAGAAGAATCCGGCGGCGGCCGATGCGGTCACCGAGGGTGCCCATGGCCACCAGCAGCCCGGCCATCGTGAATCCGTAGATGTCGTTGATCCAGAGCAGCTGCCCGCTGTTGGGACGCAGATCCGCGGCGATATCCGGGGTTGCCAGAAAGAGCACCGTCATGGTGAGGAACAGCAGCGCCGTAGGGAGTAACAGCACCGCGAGTCCGAGCCATTCCTTCACGCCGGCACGCGGGACGGTAGCGGCAGCGGTGGGTGGAGAAGATCGCATGAAGATTCCACTTCCAATCGAGGGGCGATCGGACCCGATCGCCGGCAACCTCGGCCGGGAGGTCGGCCGTTCGTACTCCTCAAGCCTCGATCAACGCGGTGACCTGCAGCAATGACGATCTGACAAAGGGAGGTTTAGCGAAACTAACCTCGCTCGAATCCTTCCGGGCACGAGTCACGAACGGCAAACCCTCATCGTCACTCCGTATGACCGGGAGGCACAACAGCGATAGGGTGAACTGATGTTTAGCGGGATTAAAGGGTAGTCGGGGATGGAACGGCACGAGATCGAAACTTTCCTGACACTGGCCGAGGAACTGCATTTCGCCCGCACCGCCGAACGCCTGCACCTCTCCCCCGGACGGGTCAGCCAGACCATCAAGAAGCTGGAACGCCGCATCGGCGGTCCGCTGTTCGAACGCACCAGCCGCCGGGTCACACTCACCGCCCTCGGTCGGCAATTCCACAGCGAGCTGCGCACCGGCTATCAGCTGGTCCAGCAGGCGATCCACAACGCCAGCGCCGCCGCACGGAGCGTCACCGGCCCGCTGCGCCTGGCATTCTCGGGACCGTGGTCCGGCAAGCTGATGTTCCGCGCCGCCGACGAGTTCCGCGCCGAGTATCCCGAGTGCGAGGTGCGGATTCGGGAGATGTCGCTGGCCGATCCGCACGGCCCCCTGCAAGCGGGCGAAGTCGATCTGCAGCTCAGCGAATGCCCGGTCGACGAACCCGGCATCACCACCGGTCCCGTCCTGTTCTCCGGGCCCTCCGCGCTACTCGTCCCCGCCGGGCATCCTCTCGCACGGCAGAAGGCGGCATCGCTGGAAGATCTCGCGCACTTTCCGCTGGTCACCTTCGCCGGACTACCACCGGGCTCCTACGATTTCTACTATCCGCGTCACACGCCGACCGGCGCACCTATCCAGCACATCCCCGTCACCATGACGTTCCACGAAATCATCAGCTACATCGGCGAAGGCAAGGGCGTCACCATCAGCTCCGCCCGCGCCGAGCGGTACCACACCCGTCACGACGTCGCCTACATCCCGCTGTCCGACGGCCCACCCGTCGAATACGCGCTCCTGTGGCCCACCGCACGCGAAACCACCGCCACCCGCGCCTTCATCGACACCATCTGCCGCGTCGCCCGCGACGAGCCTGACATTCGTTGAGCCTGTACGTGTTTCGACGTACTTGGCCCGCGCGACGCCCGGGCTGACGCCCTGTTCCATAGGAATCGATCGCGTTCGATGGCTGGCCGGTTCAGTGACGAAGTGCCTCGAGGAAGCGGTGCAGCGCGGCGATGGTGTCGGCCAGGGCGTTGGGGTCGTCGGCACCCGGCAGCCAGAGGGCGGCTTCGTTCATAGCGCCGGAGAGCAGGTGGGTGAGGGGTTCGATCGGTTGGGGCGCAAGTATTTTCGCATCGATCAAGGACTGCAGGGCCTCACCGAGGTGGCGGGCGGCGCCGGCCTCGTCCATGGTGCGCCATTCGTGCCAGCCGAGAACGGCGGGGCCGTCGATCAGCAGGATGCGCTGGATGTCGGGGTCGGTGCAGGCGGTGAGGAAGGTTCGGCAGCCCGTGAGTAATTGGTTCCACGGGTCGGGTTCGGCATCGGCTGCCGCGGCGACGCGTTCGCCGACCTCATGTTGCACCTGTTCCAGTACGGCACGAAACACCTCGGCCTTACTGGCGAAGTTGTGGTAAAGCGCGCCCTTGGTTACCCCGGCGCCACTGACGATCTCGGAAAGGCTAACCGCGCCATAACCTTTCGCCGCGAACAGGCGTCGGCTCTCACGCAGCAGGGTCTGCCGGGTCCCCTCGCGCTGCCGGCTGCGCAGGGTGCTCACCATCCGGAATCCTCCTCTTGACATGCCGCTGGTATGCGAACTACTCTAGCTCACATACCAGCGGTACGCGAAAGGCGACATCATGGAACTGAACAGCTTCTACCCCGTCCTCGGCACCGACAAGATCGCGGAAAGCCGCGACTTCTACACCAAGTGGCTGGGATTCGAGATCACGTTCGAAGCCGACTGGTACGTCAGCCTGCGGCGGCCCGGCGCCAAGCCCTACGAGCTCGCACTGCTCGACTACACCCACCCCACCGTGCCCGCCGCATACCGCAGGCCGGTGCAGGGTCTGTTGCTGAATTTCGAGGTCGAGAATGTGGACGCGGAGTGGGAGCGCATGGTCGTGCGGGGCGGCATGAAACCCGAACTGGAGATCCGCAGCGAGACGTTCGGTCAGCGACACTTCATCGTCGCCGACCCGAACGGCGTCCTACTCGACATGATCAGCGAGATCGCGCCGGGAGAGGAATACGCCGCCCAGTTCAGCCCCGAGTACGCCGCGGAGCTCGCCGAGAAGCTGGGCGACTGATTCGGCGGGGTTCACGGGCGAAAGCGCTGCGCGGGTTCGCCGTCCGAGCTGTCGGCGAACCTGCGCTGGTCGTGGCATTGGCCGATTCGCCCGATGAAACGACCACAGCCCCTGACCGGTACTGCCAGGTCAGGGGCTGTTTCCTGTGCGCCATCAGGGAATGGAGCACATTTTCAGTACCGCTGGACACTGAGAAAGTGTCCATGCGGGTGAGGTTGGTCCTCAGCGCTGAGCCTCGTCGATAGGACCCAGAAATTTGCCGACTCTGGACTGGTCGCAGGCCCGAATCTCCGGCGGGGCACTATATGGATGGGAACAGTACTGACCAGCATCTTCTCGCTGGACGGCTGGTCGTAGAATCCGATTTTGCCCTGAACGGCAGCAAGCGCTAGGCGGTTCCTGTCGACGGTTTCGACGAACACGGCACGGAGGTCCTTGGGGTACGTCGTTGTCGGGTATGCCCACCACGCGGACTCAACGCACCCTTCCGGCCGGAATTCTGCGCGGTCTGAAGAGCCTTCGCGACCGAGGTGCAACGTGGCGCACTCACGATCGTTATCTGTTGCGCCCCTATCCGGTCCGAGTTCCCACTGCGGATAGTGGGGTTCAGTTTTCGGCGACGACGATCACGCTGTCCTGTGCGGATAGGGTGATCGTGGCATTCTTGGGCGGGTTGAGGGTGACGCCGTAGGCCGGTGGCTGGTCCGCATGGTGGTGCAGCCGGTAGCCGATGGCCGCCTCGCCGCGCAGGCGCGCGGCATGCACGAGGGTGGCGAAGTTGATCTCGGTGTCGGTGGTGATGTAGTCGGGGGCGGGTTTGAGGTAGATCTCGGAGCCGCTGGGATCGAACAGGTCGGTGAAAACCGCTTGCAGATGGCGGTTCTCGGCGAGTTGGGTCAGCAGCAGGCTGATCAGTTTGCTGCTGACGATGAAGTCGTCGGCCTTGGTGACCTGCGCGATCTCCCGGTTGGCGTCGTCGTTCATCTCGGTGACGATCGAGTACGGATCGCCGATGCGGACTTCGATGTCACGCAGATGCAACAGGGTCACCAGGGTCCGGTCGTCGGCGTGGTCCTCTTCGAGCGTGTCGTCGGTGAGCACGATGACGTGCTGGTAGCTGCCCGGGTTCAATGCTTCCAGCGAGCGCCGACTGGTCGGTTCGCAGACGCGGTAGCCGACGGTCAGGTTGTCCCTGGGGCTGTCGGTGACCTCGTCGGGCGGGGGATGCGGGGCGGCGATGTCGAGCACGGACCCGGGCGCGACGTACTCGTCGAGCAGGCCGAGAATCCACGGGCCGCGCGCGTTCCAGCCGACCAGCAGGGTCCGGTCGGGGACGGGTACGGGGGCCTGGTCGGGGACGGTCGCCAGGGCCGCGGTGACGACCGGTACCGGCTCGGTCGTCGCCGGCTTCACCAGCAGATCGCCCTCGGCGAGCAGGATGATCTGGTCGTCGGTGGCGATCATGGTGTCCATCGGCGGGTTCACCGCCACGGTCCCGTCGCCGCGGCGCAGTCCCAGCGGGCAACCGAGGTGATAGGCGCTCAGCGCGTCACCGTAGGTGCGCCCGGCCAGGGTGGGTTCGGCCCGCAGGTAGATTCCGTTGCCGGCGAAGTCGAGCAGGTCGGTGCACACCGTGGACAGACCGGACTGGCGATGCGACTGCACCACGATCCGTACCGTGATGTCCTCGGCGTCGATGACGAGGGTGTCCGCGTCGGCGGCCAACCGGGCCGCGGCCAGGTTCTCCGACTGCTGCACCGCGGCGACCACGTGCGGGCGCCGGGTCGGCCACGACCGGTTGTTCAGCAGCAGCAAGGCTTTGATCACGTCGATATCGGCGTCGTCGCCCGGTGGCGGCAGCACGATGATCGCTTTGGCGGTGTCGAGGCTGACCAGGTCCAGATCGATCCGCTTGAGCGGGCTGCCCGACCGGCAGGTCACCCGCGTTCGGCCGGTGTCGCCGACGCGGGCGCGGATCTGATCCTCCATGTCGACCTTGTCCCGATCGGCCAGGATCACCACGCTCGAGCGGCGCGTGCCCTTGTTCGCGCCGACCAGCTCGGCCACCACGGTGAACACCTGATCCGACCAGCCCAGCACCACGGTGTGCCCTGACTCGATCAGTGGCGCCCGGCCCTTGCGCAGCTGCGCGATCCGCTGTTCCATGCCGGTCACCAGCACACCGATCAACGAACTGACGATGAAGACCCCGCCGAGCGTCACCGCCAGCATCAGCACCAGGAACGGCACGCTGAACACGGTCGCGTCGTCGCCGCCCATCGTCCCGGGATCGAGCGTGCGCAGCAGACTCATCCACGCCACACCCACCCAGCCGCCCTTGACCCCCGCGACATCGGCCGGTGCCAGCAGTGTCGCCAGCACCGTGATCACCGCGATCAGTACTGCCGACGCCAGACCCAGCCAGCCGATCAAGGCCGGAGTCCCGCGATCCATCGTGCGGTCGAACCAGAATCGCAGTCGGTCCCGCGCTCTGATCCTGGCCACCCGCACCAGCTCCTCCCACTCCTGGCATCCCGTCGCAAACGAAGGTAGCTGTCGGCAGCGAATCATGTACCGCCAAACCGCCATTCAACTCCAGCCCCGCTCCTGCCACACCATGCTATTGCGGATTGCACGCGCGATGGCGTTGTCCGAGCCGAGTTGGCGTGTGCACGGGCGCAATTCACGTACGCGACGGGAGCGACGAGGCGAGCGCTGAAATGCCCGACGTTCCGTCTTGCTGTCCGCGCCTAGGGAAATCGGCGTTCTTGCCGCATCATCAGCAGCAATAGGGCGACGATCAGCCCTCCGCCGAACAGATACAGTCCCCACGCTCCAGAGAACAGATCGCGATACTGCGTGCTCAACTGCTGGTCGAACCGCTCGTTCAACCGCCAGGCCAGCGCGAGCAGAGTTGCCAGCCCGGAGAGCACGCCCAGCCATGCCAGCGAGTACGAGCCGATCATCGCGGCCAGTAGGACCGCGATGGCAGCCCCGAGCAGTACCACCTCCAGTGACGAGGTGAAAGTGACTGACCGGCTACCGATTTGATCGAGAGCACGATCGGGTGCGAACCCGTCGCGTAGGTCGGCGAAGCGTACATCCCGGGCTCCCAGCGTGCCGACTAGTGGGCCGAACGTGCCTCCCGCCATTGCGACGGCGCAGACGAAAAGCAGCAGGTGCACCGAAGTACGCACGCCTCTACGATATTGCGCGGCCGGCGATCTCGCAGGGGCGCGCCGAGCGGTGCTCATGAGACGGCGGCGGTGCTTTTGCCACCGTGCCGCGCACTGTTGCGTGGGTGCCCCGAGAACTCCGGTAACAAGCGCGCCCAGGGGACGCGATACGGGGGTTCAGGCGCCGAACAGTTGGGTCCAGTAGGTTCCGTTGCGGCCGCCACCGACGAGGCCGACCCCGATATGGGTGAAGTCCGGTTTCAGGATGTTGGCGCGATGACCGGGGCTGTTCATCCACCCGTCCACGACCTCGGCGGGATCGTGGTAGCCGTTGGCGATGTTCTCGCCGATCGTGCGGCGGGTGCAACCCGCCGCAGCGGCACGGTCCCATGGCCGACTGCCGTCGGGGCAGGTGTGGGCGTAGAAGTCACGGGCCACCATGTCCGCGCTGTGCGCTTGCGCGGCCCGGGTGAGCAGGGGATCGGGGGTCAGCGGTGGCAGCCCCGCCCTGATGCGCTCGCGGTTGGTGAGTTCGATGACGTCGGCCTGGGTCCGCGCCAGGCGATCCGGTGTGAGGGGCGCGGCCAGCAGCAGGGTCCAGTAGATGTCGCCCGAGCCGCCGCCGTAGTGCGCCAGACCGGCGTGTGTGAAGCCCGGAGCATGCACTGTGCGCCGGAAGTTGTTGTCGGACAGGCAGAACTCGAGGAGCTCGGTGGGTGTGCGTGGCCCGGAGATCACGAGCTTGCCCAGGACCAGGCAGGGGTATCCGGCCGCGGCGACACGTTGATGCACGGATGTGCCGTCCGGGCGGTCGACGTCGAAACTAGCGGCTGTGGCCATCGCCGTGGCGTGGTCACGGGCCACGGCGGTCAGGCGCACGTGCTCGGAGATCGGCGGGGATCCGGCCGCTGCGCGGGCCGAGTTGATCAGGTCCGCGAAGCCATTCATCGTGGGTGCGGGCACCGAGGGAAGCGCCGACGGGGACGGTGCACTCGTCGGTGGCGTCGTGTCGTCGACGATGTCCACTCCGAAGTCCCGGGCGATTCCCGCCAGCCCGTCGGCATACCCCTGCCCGATCGCCCGCACCTTCCATTCGCCGCCGCGCCGGTAGAACTCCGCGAGCAGCAGCACGGTCGCCTGCCCGATGCGGCCGGGTGTGAACCGGGCCAGCGCGCGGCCCCGTGGATCGGTGACCTGCAGTGTGGGCGAGGGCAACCGATCCAGCGGCATGCCCGGCTCGGCCGCGCTGACGACCACCGTGACCCGGCCCGCGCCCGGACGCAGCGCCGCCGGATCGACGATCAGAGTGTCGGCGCTCAGGCGGACGCCGGGCGCGCGCGGCTGGTTGTAGAACACGAAGTCGCCGTCATCGCGGACCCTGGTGTCGTCGGTGATGAGCGCGGACACGTCGAACGGGCCGGGGACCCGTACGGTCAGAACACAGGCGGGCAGAACAAGATTGCCGCCAGGGATCAACTCGGTCATTGCACAGCCTCGGTGTAGCGGTTGTAGCCCGGTGGGCGCTGCACCGACAACGTCTGCCAGGGCGTGTGGGTTCCGGACCTCGACCTGCCACCGCACGTGATCTGCTACCGCGACGTGACCGCGCCGAACGCGGCGTCCGGTCGGGCTTCGCCGTGAGTCCGGTCAGGTTCGCGGAGGCCGCGGGGTGGGGTGGAGCCGCACCTCGGTGATGGTGTTGGTGTCGGTGCCGGTGATCTCGATGGTCCAGTCGGTGAGGGGCAGCCGGTCGCCCGCCATGCGGGGTATCCGGCCGAGGAGGATCAGGGCCATGCCGGCGATTGTCGTGTAGTCGCCGTCGGGTGCATCGGCCAGGTCGACACCCAGGTCAGTCAGATCGTGGACGGGGAACGAGCCGGGCAGTAGCAGACTGCCGTCGGGTTCGTGGTGTACGGCGAGGAGGTCGCGGTCGGTGTCGTCGTAGATTTCACCGACGATCTCTTCCAGGAGGTCTTCGAGAGTGACGATGCCTTCGACTGTGCCGTGTTCGTTGACCACGAGGGCGAATTGCTCGTGGTCGTTCTTGAATCGGCGCAGGGCGTCGCTGACACGGAGGGTGTCGGGCAGGACCGTAGCGGGGCGTGCGGCGTCGGTGAGGCTGGTGGCGTCGTCGAGCAGGGTGCGCAGGTTGACCACGCCGATGGTGTCGTCGAGGTGTGTGCCCGCGACCACGGGGGCGCGGGAGTGCCCGGCGTGTGCCAGTGCGTGGGAGGCGTCGGTGACGGGCAGGTCGGCGGGGAGGGTGAAGACGGCGCGTCGGGGTACGAGGATCTGCCGGAGGACGCGTTCGTGGATGTCGAGTGCGCCGAGGATGATGGTGCGCTGTTCCGGGGTCAGCCCGCGGTGGCCCGCGACCAGATCCCGGAGTTCGGCGGGGCTCAGCTGTTCTCGGCTGGCTTTCGGGTCCCCGCCGAACAGGCGCACGGTCAGATCCGTGGCTGTCGCGAGCAGCCACACGATGGGCCGGGACAGGCGGGAGAGCAGGTCGATGGGCCGTGCGGCCAGTAGTGCCCACCGCTGGGAGTACTGCATGGCGAGCCGCTTCGGGGCGAGTTCACCGAGTACGAGGGTGGCGAAGGTGAGCAGCAGTGTGACCGTGATGACCGCGACCGGTTGGGCGGTGGCTCCCAGGAATTCGAGTGCGGTGGCGAGTGGTTCGGCGAGGGTCACCGCGGCGGTGGCCGAGGCGAGGAAACCGGCGAGGGTGATGCCGATCTGGATGGTGGCCAGGTAGCGGTTGGGGTCGCGGGCCAGCCGGACCAGGATCCGCACGGCCGCTGTCCCGCGTTGCCGATCGAGGCGGGTGATCTGGCTGTCTCGCAGGGAGATCAACGCGATCTCGCTGCCCGCGAACAGTGCGTTCGCGATGACCAGCACCGCGACCAGCGCGAGGTTGAACCAGTAGCCGCTCATGAACCATCGATACACCGGGTCGGCGGCGGCCACCACAGGTTGATCGCGACCGGTGGCGGCGGTTGCTGCCCCGGATAGTCTGTCGCGGCCAGACGGGGCTGGAGGACCGAGTCCGCGATGGTACGGCGACCCGGAGCAGTATTCGGGTCGGAAACCGCTGGGCTTCAACAGAACCGAGATGCATTGAGCGGCCACAACGCTGCCCGATTGGAGCTGACGGGGTGTTGCGATCTGTGAGATGCTCGGTCTGCCGCTGCGCCGGGCGTTATGGAGACCTGGTCGGATCGGTGCGTGATCGATATCGAGGAGGAATGATGACCGCGGGTGGGTATGGGCAGATTCCGGGGCAGGCGCCGATCGGTGTGACTCCGGCGGGGATCGGCGGTCGTGCCGCGGCCCGGTTCATCGATTGGATTATCGCCGGTATCGTCGGCGGCCTCCTGTTCTGGGTGTTGGACAAGGCTTCGGATCTGCCGAGTTGGGTGTCGATCCTGCCTGGCGCCGGATTCGGGTTCCTGTACTTCGTGTTGTTCGAGGTGGCGACCGGGTCGACGCCGGGCAAGAAGGCCCTCGGCCTGCACGTCAACGGGTCCGGTGGCGCGGACAAGCCGAGCGTCGCGGAGTCGGCGAAGCGCAATGCGTACATGCTGTTCAACCTGATTCCGTGGGTCGGCGGGCTGCTCTGGTTCATCTCGGCCATCGCGATCGCGGTCACGGTCAGTTCGAGCTCGACCAAACAGGGCTGGCACGACAACTTCGCGGGCGGTACCCAGGTGGTCAAGGGCTGACCGCGCGACCACCGGCGACCACGCCGGTCCCATGGCCCGCAGCCTCGTGACTATGGCGCACTTTCACGACCGGATCGAGTAGCGCACCGAGTTCGTCCGCGCCGAAACAGAATCCGCTGAGTCTCAGGGGGCACCCTGGCACAGCATCCTTGGCGAACGAGACCAGTGCACCCTGGAGGAGATCGAGCGCGCGGCGACAGAATTCCTTGTCGGACACGGATTCCGGATCGCGGCATCGCTGGTGACCCGTGTGCTTGCGCGGACGCCCCACGCGCGGAGAATCGGTCGTCGTTGCGACGACTACGGTCAGTGCCGAGATTCAGGGTCGGGTTTCGGGGATCTCCCGGATGCGGTGCCGATGTCGTGACGGGCACGATGAGTGAAAGCTGTTCGAGCGCTGGGAGATCCCCGTGTCCACTCCAGTCTCCGGTGTGGTCGTCGGATTCATGAGCGGCTGGGCGCACCGGTGGCCCGGCGCGCTGCTGATGGCCACCGGTGTCGCCTCGGCGGTGTTCACCCTCGGCACCGCGGTGCAGTGTTTCGTCATCGTGGACCTCGAAACGCTGGATCGCATGATGGAGCTGGCCGACCCCGCCGCGGCCGACGCCATGCCGTGGTTCCTCATTGTCTTCCGATTGGCCGGCTCGCTCTACATCGTGGGCAACGCCGTGGGAATGCTGGGGTTGTTGCGTCGTCCGTGGCCCTGGCTGTTCTGGATCGTCGTGCTGGTGAACGCGACACAGGCGGCGGGCCTGGTGCTGGTGCCGCCGGAGATGTTCACCGCCGCGCGTGAGGAATTCGGCATCTCGGGGATATTGCCGACGGTGGTGACCGATGGCGGCGCCGCAGTGCTGACCGTGGTGTTGGTGGTGACATTCCTCGGCACCCGCGCGCCGTGGGGGCACAGGCGGCATTCTTCGGCGGCGTGACCGGCCAGGCTCCGGCGCGAGTCGCCACTGTTCACGCGCACGAAATGCGCTACCGGGCGACCTTTTTCGATGGCTGTGGTCAGGCGCAGGTGTCGTCGGCGGCGTTGGTGATGGTGAGATCGGTCGGCAGCGCCGTCGCGGTGGTGTCGGTATCGAGTGGTGTGAGGATGCCGGTGTAGTCGGTGCCGAGGATCAGGTCGATGCCGTCGGTGTTCTCGGTGGTTTCTTCCAGTGCGGCGTCGGGCACCAGTGTGGCGAGGGTGTCGGCGGCGGCGCGTTGTCCGGCGGGGAAACGGATGACGGTGTCGCTGCTGGTTTCGGGATGGTTTCCCACCGAAGCGATGGTGTAGCCATAACCGGCGAGTTCGGTCGCTGTGGTCGAAGCCAGTCCCGGGGTGGTCGTGGCGTTGGCGACGCGTACCGTGATCTGCTCGGGGTCGACGGTCTCGGCCGGGTCGGTGGCGGGGACGGCCGCGGCGAGGGTGGTGGTGACCGGCATCGGGGTGCGCTCCTCGCCCGGCAGCGGGGTGTCGTCGATGATGGCGCCGAAGATGGCGCGGATATCGCTCATGCGAGGGATCTCGTTCCCGGCGTCGTTGGTGCCCGCGGTGGGGACGGTGAGGAAGGTGACCGCGCTGGCATTGACGTTCTGCAGGGACCGGCCCAGGGTGAGCAGGTCTTGCGGGGTGACGTTCTCGACGAACGTCTGGTTGGCGAAGGCGGTGATGACGCTGTTGAGTTTGCCGGGGTCGAGCAGCACCTTGCCCGAGAGCGCCGAGCGCAGCAGCGCGGACAGGAACCGTTGCTGGCGTTTGATGCGCCCGTAGTCGCTGGTGGGGTCGCTGCGGATGTGACGGGCCCGCACATAATCGAGGGCGGTTGCGCCGTCGATGGTTTGGCGCCCCGCCGTGGGCAGCACCGCGCCGAGCAGGTCGTCGATGAGCGGGGTGGGGGTGCAGACCTCGACGCCGCCGATCTGGTCGACCATGGTTTCGAAGCCGGCGAAGTCGATGCCGATGAAGTGCCCGATGCGCAGTCCTGAGATCTTCTGGATGACTTTGACCAGGCAGCGGGGTCCGCCTTCGGCGTAGACGCCGTTGAGTTTGACACCGTCGGCGGCATACAGGGTTTGGTCGGAGTAGCCGGCGGTGGCGTTGTCCCACACCGGGCACGCCGGGCGGGAGACATCGAGGTCGCGGGGGAAGGAGACGGCGACGACGCGTTGCCGGTTGGCGGGGATGGTGATGAGCATGACGGTGTCGGCGCGTGCGCCTTCCACATCGGTGGCGGAGCCCGCACCCATCTGCCCGTTCGTTCCAGCACGACTGTCGGTGCCGACGATCAGGAAGGTTTCGTCACCGCGCTGCCCGCCCGGATCGACCACGTCTTCGGAGTCGAGGTCGAGCGCGTCGACGTGGGTGAAGCCGTCGTCGATGGCGTGCAGGTACTGCCACGCCCCGCCGGTGCCCAGCAGCGTCAGTACCGACACGACGGTGACGACGCCACGCCCGAGGACCCGGACCCGTCGTCGGCTGGCACGCTCGGCCGAGCGGCGGCGCTCACGCCTCGATCGCGGCGCTGGCGCGGACTCGGGGGCGGGCGGATATTGGTCGGTGACCGCGGTCATCCACGGCGCGGGCAGGGACTGGTGGCGGGTTGGTTCGTCCGGGGTGGTGTGCGCTGAGCGGGTGGGGAATCGATCGGTACGTTCCCACGGCGCAGGGCGGGAGTGCCGCCCGGTGGCGGGCCGGTCTTCGTCGGTCACGCGGTATTGGCTCCTGTTGTTCACCCGCACCCGTCAGGGTTGTGTGGACATGGTAGCCAGGACCGATCTTGATACCCGCGCACCAGGTTTCGCAGGCCACCGATTCGGGCAACGGTGCACGGTTGCCGCGGCGAGACCGCATTCGGCGACGTAACCGGGACGTCGCAGCGGTGTCGCGCACCGGGAACGATCTGTGTTCGGTGTTGCCCGCGTGGTTGATCGTCACCGTAGAGTGGCGGCGTGGCCGCACTGCTGACCCAAGGACAAACCGGCGGACTCGGCATTGCCGATCTCACCGTGACGGTGCACCACAGCGCCCGAGTGGATGTGGCCGCGTTGTTGCTCACCGCGAGCGGTGCGGTGCGGACCGACGAAGATCTGGTGTTCTACAACCACGCCGCAGGGTCGGGCGTGCGGCTGGTTCCCGGGCAGAGCTCGATGACGATCAGTCTGCCGGGGGTTCCCGCCGGTATCGATCGCATTCGGGTGGTCGTGACCCTCGACGACCGCAACGGTCGCTTCGGCGACCATCCGCCCCCGCATGTCACCGTCGCCGACGATCGCGGTAATCCGCTCTACGAGTACGTGATCGACGGTCTCGGCGGCGAGCACAGCGTCGCCGCGGTCGATCTGGTTCGCGGTGACGACGGATGGTTCGCGCGTGCGGTGGGTCGTGGTCATCGGGGTGGTTTCGCGGCTTTGCTCACCGATCACGGTGTGGCCGTGCACAATTCACCGCAGCGACCGGTGCGGGCACAGGAAGCGGCGATCGCTCCCGTTCTGCGTCCGGGGCAAGCCGTGCCGCTGCGCAAGCAGGGTGCGGATCTGTCGTTCGTGAAGATGGCGCTGGGCTGGGATCCGATCACCGTGCGCGGCCGGTGGGGGATGCGCCCGGTCGAGATCGACCTCGACGCGGCGGCATTGGTGTTCTCCGGTCACGCTCTTGTCGATGCCGCCTATTTCGGGCGGCTGGTCACCCGTGATGGGGCGGTTCGGCATTCCGGTGACAATCTCACCGGGGAGGGTAAGGGCGATGACGAGGTCATCGCCGTCGACCTGACCCGGCTGGCATCGCAGGTGACCGCCATCGTCTTCACCATCACCTCCTACGCCGGGCACACCTTCGACAGCGTCCGCAATGCGTTCTGGCGGTTGATCGACGGCACCACCGGCGCCGAGCTGACTCGCGCGGACCTGTCCGCGGGCGGTCCGCACACCGGCATGGTCGTCGCGAAGCTGCATCGCGAGGACGACGTGTGGAAGATCCAGGCACTGGGTCACCCCATTCATGCCGGGCATCCGGTGGAGGCGGCACAGCAGATCACGCGATACCTGTGACGACCGTCCTTGTCGCCCGCGGTGCTCGGGCATGCCGCGGGTTCGTCGGTGGACTGAGGCGCAGCCGGAGACTTCTTGCTCTACTGTGAGTGCCGTTCACACTGTGAAGGGAGCCTGGTGTCCAGTCGGATTCGGTTCGAGGGCTTGTGGTACGACGTCCCGGGCGATCGCATCGACACCGTTGTGCGGGCGATCGCGGCGGCCCGGCATGGTCAGCCGCAGGTCGTGAGTCTGCCTCGGCCGGACGGTTATGTGCATCTGCTGGTGACAGCGCAGTCGTCGATCATTCTGGAAACCGACACGATGATCGAGTTCCCGAACGGTTTCGCGCAAGACTGAGCGCCTGGCTCTTGCCGTGCATCGCTCTTCACTGTGCGGCTAGAGGATGGGGATGTCGGGCGGGATTTGCAGGGCGAGAGTGATCAGTGAGTGCACGCGGGCGGCGATGATATTGAGCAGCCCGTGGACTTCGCTGGGTGCGGCCTCGGCGGCGGTCTGCAGAATCTTGAGGTCGTCGTCGATCCGTGCCAGGAGTTCGCCGACGTTGGCGGGCTGGGATTTGAGCGCCGTGGCGATCTCGTCCAGGGGGATGCCTTGTGCCTCGAGGCGTCGGATGAGGTGGATGCGGTCGACGTCGGCGGGATCGTAGAGACGGTAGTTGCCCGCGCTGCGTTGCGCGGGAACGAGCAGACCCAAACCGGTGTAGTAGTCGATGGTGCGGGCGCTGACCTCGGCGCGCGCGGCGAGGTCGCCGATCTTGACCAGAACCTCCGTCATCAGCACCCTCCTTCCGCAATGGATCTCAACCATACAGTGGCCCGTGCTACCGTGAGGAATTCCGAGCCGCGCTCAGCGTGCACCGCCCGGGGGCGCAATGGCGCTTCGCTGAGAGGATCGGAACTCGTGTGTGTAGCAAGCTCTTTCGTGGGGCACGCGCGTCTCGGCGGGTGACGACACCCTTATCAGGCTAGACCGAACCGTACAGTGCTGCGTGCTACTGTGAGGCATGCCTGATGATGGTGGCGATAGACAGGGCAGCGGCGCAGCCGGAGCGGCCGATCGGTTTCAGGGCCGATGCGCAGAGTCGGCCTGCCTCGGAGGCCAGCGGTCGCTATCTGCTGTCGATCATCGTCACACCGCGCGTATCCGTCACCGACGTGGCGAGCGATTCGCCGACTGACACTGTGAGCATCGACCACGTGCCGCGATCGCGCTGTGGGTATTCCAGCTTGCCGGAATGGGTTGAGCCCATGGGGGATGCACCACTGCCCCCGCATTCGCGGGTGCACATTCTTTTCGTTCCGGATCGATACCCGCAAGAATCTGGTGGACCGTGCGAGGTCTGCCGCCAACCCCGATGAATAGAGGAGTGAACGAGTAATGGGTGTGAGTCTGGCCAAGGGCGGCAATGTGTCGTTGTCGAAGCAGGCGCCGAATCTGACCGCGGTGTCGGTGGGCTTGGGCTGGGATGTGCGGTCGACGACCGGGACCGATTTCGATCTGGATGCCAGCGCGATCGCGACCGGTGAGAACCACAAGGTGGTGTCGGATCAGCATTTCGTGTTCTACAACAACCTGCGTTCCCCCGAGGGCACGATCGAGCACACCGGCGACAACCTGACCGGCGAGGGTGAGGGTGACGACGAGGTGATCAACGTCGATCTGGCCAATACGCCGCCGACCATCACCAGCATCTTCTTCCCGGTGTCGATCCACGACGCGACGGCGCGGCAACAGTCGTTCGGGCAGGTCCGCAATGCGTTCATCCGCGTCGTGGACCGTGCCAACGGCGCGGAGCTGGCCCGCTACGACCTGACCGAGGACGCCTCGACCGAGACCGCGATGGTGTTCGGCGAGCTGTATCGCAATGGCGCGGAATGGAAGTTCCGTGCCATCGGGCAGGGCTACGCCTCGGGGTTGGCGGGCATCGCCCGCGACTACGGCGTCAACATCTGACGACGAATCGACCAAAGGGACCACGTGGCAATCGATTACACCAAGAAGCCCGACACCGCGACCGGGTCGTCGGCGGTGAGCCTGAGCAAGGTCACGCTCACCAAGACCGAGCGCAGCGTCAGCCTCACCAAAGCCGGTGAGCGCCAGGGCGTGATGCGGGTGAATCTGAACTGGACCAGTGCGGCGCCGCGCAAGACCGGATTCCTGGCGAAGCTGACCGGACTCGGCGGCGGTGTCGATCTGGACCTGGGCTGCCTCTACGAACTCGCCGACGGCACCAAGGGCGTGATCCAAGCGCTGGGCAACAGCTTCGGCGCGTTGCACACCCCGCCCTTCGTGGCACTGGACGCCGACGACCGCACCGGCGCCGCCGCGGGTGGTGAGAACCTGAACATCAATCTCGAACGGCCGGAGGTGTTCCGACGGATTCTGGTCTTCGCGATGATCTACCAGGGCGCGCCGAACTGGGCCGCGGTCGACGGGGTGGTCACCATGTTCCCGACCGCGGGCCCACAGGTCGAGGTCCGGTTGGATTCCGCGGTGGAGGGCGCGCGGATCTGCGCGATCGCGTTGCTGACCAGTAGCGGTCAGGGAGTGACCGTGCAACGCGAGGTCGACTACATCCGCGGCAATCAGGCCGATCTCGACCGTGCCTACGGTTGGGGATTGAAGTGGGCGCCGGGCAGCAAATGATCCGAACCCCGGGCCGGTAGCGAATAGCACTGCGCCGCAGACGGACCCGGAAAGCGAGCCCCGGCCTCGAACGCGGCCGGGGCCGTCGCGGCCCCGAATCCGTCCCGGCGTCGGCGCCGTACCTTGATCTATTCCCGGTCCCACATCCGTTTTCTCGAATGAGAGAGGCCATGAAACGCGCGAAGCGCAAATATCGAAAACCCAGCCCGCCCCCTGCGGACCCTCCTCCGCAACCTAGCGCCGAGGTGAGCTCGTGCTGACCGCGTTGAGCATCCTCCTCGGCATTCTGGTTGTCCTGCTCATCACCGCGTTGACCGGGTATTTCGTCGCCCAGGAATTCGCGTTCATGGCCGTGGACCGATCCCGCCTCAAGGCCCGCGCCGAAGCCGGCGACACCGCCGCCGGTCGCGCCCTGTCCGTCACGCGCCGCACCTCGTTCATGCTCTCGGGCGCTCAGCTCGGCATCACCGTCACCGGACTGCTGGTGGGTTATGTCGCCGAACCACTGATCGGGCGAGGACTCGGCGAACTGTTCGGCGGGGTGGGCGTGCCGACCGCGGTCGGCGTCGCGGTAGGCACCGTGGCTGCCATCGCGTTCTCCACCATCGTGCAGATGGTCTTCGGTGAACTGTTCCCGAAGAATCTCGCCATCGCCCGCCCCGAGCCCGTGGCCCGATGGCTGGCGATGTCGACCACGGTGTATCTGAAGGTGTTCGGCTGGCTGATCTGGCTGTTCGACCAGTCCTCCAATCTGTTGCTGCGCGCGTTGCGCATCGAGCCGGTGCACGATGTCGAACACTCGGCCACCCCCCGCGACCTCGAGCACATCGTCGCCGCCTCGCGGGACGCCGGGGAACTGCCGCGCGAGCTGTCCACGCTGCTCGACCGCATCCTCGACTTCCCGACCGGGACTGCCGAGCACGCGATGATTCCCCGCTCGCGGGTGGACACCGTGCACGTGGACGAGCCGGTCTCCGCGGTCCTGGCGCGCATGGGGTCCGGTCATACCCGCTACCCGGTCGTCGGCGCCACCAACGACGACCTGCGCGGTGTCATTCATCTGCACGACCTACTCGACGGCCCGCCCACCGGGACCGCCGGTGCCAGGCTGCGGCCCGCGGTCATGGTGCCCGAATCCCTGCCGCTGCCCGAGGTCGTCGCCCAACTCGGTGCGGCCAAGGACGAGATGGCCTTGGTGGTGGACGAATACGGCGGGTTCGCCGGCATCGTCACCGTCGAAGACATCGCCGAGGAACTCGTCGGCGAGATCGCCGACGAGCACGACGCCGTCACCGAATCCGACATCGTCGCCGAGGGTGAGGGCTGGCTCGTCGCGGGTGATCTGCACCTGGACGAGATCGAGCGTCTGCTGGATCTGCACCTGCCCGCAGGAGACTACGAAACCCTCGCCGGATTGGTCATCGCGACCTTCGGCGGCCTGCCCGAGGCCGGTGACCGCGTTGAGATCGCCTTGCCGCCCAACGGCGCCGACTACGCCGCCGAGCACCGGCCGGTCGCGCGCACGCTGGTCGTGCAGGTGCGCGGAGTGGACAAGCGGGTGCCCTCCTCGGTGTTCATGTCCGTTCGAGTCGAGCAGGAGACCGGCGCGGATGAGTAATCCCTGGACGATCGCCACGATCACGTTCGCGTTGATCGCGGCCAGTGCGTTCTTCGTCGCCGTGGAGTTCGCGCTCATCGCCGCGCGGCGGCATCGGCTCGAAGACGCCGCGCCCACCAGTCGCGCCGCCCGTGCGGCGCTGCGCAGCTCCTCGGAGCTGTCGGTGCTGCTGGCCGGTTCCCAGCTCGGCATCACCGTGTGCACCCTGGCCCTGGGTGCGATCACCAAACCCGCTGTGCACCACTGGCTGACGCCGCTGTTCGAGAACTTCGGTGCCCCGCTGTGGTTCGCCGATGTCGCCGGGTTCGTGCTGGCGCTGGTCATCGTGACCTTCCTGCACCTGGTGGTCGGGGAAATGGCACCCAAGTCCTGGGCGATCGCACACCCGGAGAAGTCGGCGACCATGCTGGCCATCCCGATGCGAGCGTTCATGGGGCTGACCCGGCCGCTGCTGACCGCGTTGAACCGCATGGCCAACTGGTGCCTGCGCAAGGTGGGCGTCACCCCGGTCGACGAGGTCGAAGCCGGGCAGGACCCCGCCGCGCTGCGCCACCTCGTCGAGCACTCCGCCACCGTCGGCACCCTCGACGAGCGCTACCACGGCAACCTCACCAGCGCACTGGAACTGGAAAGCCTCACCATCGCCGACATCGTGCGGCCCAACCCCACACCCAGCGCCGTCACCCCCGACGCCGACCTGGACACGATCAAAACGACATCCCGCACCACCGGTCACCTCCGGCTGCTGGTCCGCGACCCGAGTGCGATCCACGGCGTCGTCCATGTGCGAGACAGCCTCACCGCCGCCCCGCGAACCAGCGCGAGAGATCTGATGCGGCCGGTGCTGACCATGACCACCACCGTGCCGGTGTACGAAGCCCTGCGCACGATGCGTGAAGCCCGCAATCATCTGGCCGTGGTCACCACCCCCGACACCGGCCAACTGGTCGGGCTGATCACCATCACCGACGTGCTGCAACGACTGCTTCCCACCGTTGCGGCCAACACGCGGTAACACCCGGTTCCTGATCGCTGAGGCACACAGCCTCAGCGATCAGGAACCGTACTCGAAGATCGGTGGCAGCCGCACGCGATCCGCGACTCGACAGCGCGGCAATCCATACAGCGCTACGTGCTAGTGTCAAGTCATGCCTGGCGCGGACGACATGGACAGTCCCAGTACGACTTTGGGTCGATCCGCGTCGAATGCCATTGCAGCGAACGTACGTTCGCGGTGCGGCGATCGGCAGTCCGACCGGGGCCAAGGGGGCGGTACCAGGCTGGGCGGCGTGCGATCGCAGGGCGTTTCCGTGGCCCGCTTCGACTGGGCCCGGTGGTGTTGTCCCGGTGTGAGCCGGGTGTTTTCGGTGGGCCGGAACTCGGCCGCCGTGATGATCGATAGGAGAAATCGGAATGGGTGTCAGTCTGACCAAGGGCGGCAATGTGTCGCTGACCAAGCAGGCCCCGAACCTGACTGCGGTGGCCGTCGGCCTGGGCTGGGACCTGCGCACCACCACGGGCACCGACTTCGACCTCGACGCCAGCGCCATCGCTCTCGGTGCGGACAAGAAGGTCGTCTCGGACGGGCACTTCGTGTTCTTCAACAACCTGAAGTCCCCCGAGGGCGCCATCGAGCACGCCGGCGACAATCGCACCGGTGAGGGCGAGGGCGACGACGAGGTCATCAATGTCGACCTGGCCAACACCCCGCCCACCATCGACACCATCGTGTTCCCGGTCTCGATCTACGACGCCGATTCGCGCGGACAGAGTTTCGGACAGGTCCGCAACGCTTACATCCGCGTGGTCGACCGCGCCAACGGGACCGAGCTGGCCCGCTACGACCTGTCCGAGGACGCCTCCACCGAGACCGCCATGGTGTTCGGTGAGCTGTACCGCAACGGCGCGGAGTGGAAGTTCCGGGCCACCGGTCAGGGGTACGCGTCCGGGCTGACCGGGATCGCCCGCGACTTCGGGGTCACCATCTGACTCGCGCCGAATTCCCGGTGCCGCAACGTGATACGAACGCTAGATAGGTTGTGAGCTGTGATTACGCTCAGGAAAGAACACGGTGCCGCCGATCTCGCCGGCATCGCGAAGTTGAGTGTCGGGGTCAGCTGGGATCCCTCCGCGGGAGCCAGCGGCGGGCTGCTCGGCATCGCGCGTCGTAAGAAGGGCGTCGACCTCGACCTGATCGCGATACTCATGCAGGGCAGTGACCCGGTGCGGTTCGCGGGGCTGGATTCGCTCGACCCGCTCGGCAACGGCTCCGTGGCCCACACCGGCGACGAGCAGACCGGCGCGGCCGCCGGCGACGACGAAACCGTGCACGTCACCTTCGCCAACGTGCCGACCGCCATCACGGCGATCGTGTTCGTGGCCGCCGCGTTCAAGAAGGGCAGCTCCTTCGAGAAGGCCAACAACATCTCGTTCAAGGTTTACGACGCCAGCGGCGGCAGCAGCCAGCAGGTCGCCGACATCTGGCCCTCGCTACTGGGCGCCGACAACGCCAACGCGATCTGCCGCGCGTTCCGCAACGGCCCGGACTGGCAGCTGGAGGTGCTGGATCGCAAGGGCAAGATCAAGCAGGGGGATATGCAGGCGCTGCTGCACTTCGCCATGCAGTAGCGGCCCGGCCTTCGGTCGCGATCGTCGCGGACTACACCGAAAAGTCCTGCCGCTGCGGTGATGTCGTGTCGTGTCGATGCTGATCGGGTGCGCGGTCAGCATTGGCGGGGTCGGCCTCGTTCGGTGTGTCGTGTTCGTCCTCGCCCAGCAGATCGCGAGCCAGTAGCGTGGCACCGGCCGCCGCGCCCGGCATCAGGAAGACCGCGACGACCGGCACGAGGAAAGCGGCGGCCAGCGGAGCCCCGAAACCCCACACCAGCATCTTGCGAGACCGCAACAGGACCAGCCGTTCTCGCAACTCGATCGAGCGACGCTGCAACGCGACCGCGGTCAGCTCCTCGGTCAGGAAGAACCCGGTGACCAGAATCGCGACCACCGGAATCACGGTCTGCCCCACGACCGGCAGGAAACCGAGCACGAACAGCCCCACGCCCCACAACCCGGCCCGCACCAGGATCCGCAGGCTGTCGCGGGCCGATGTCCACAGCTCCCGCCACAGCGGCAGACCGGATTCGGGAGCGGTGCCGTCCGGCGACACCGAGCGGTCGACCCGTTCCGAGAGCGCCTCGTAGAACGGCTGCCCGATCACCAATGTCACCGCGGTGAAGCCGAGCACCGCCAGAAACAGGAACAGGGCGAACAGTAGCGCCGTGATGAACCCGCGAAACAGCCCCGCCCACGGATTAGGCCAGTCATCGGCGAACGTCGTGATCGCCGCGGCCAAATCGTAGCCCCACACCGCGAGCGCGACCAGCGCCACGGCGTACAGAGCCAATGTGAGAACCCCCGGTAGTAGCCCGAAACCGTAGTCCTGCCGATGCCGGGTCATCCACCGTTGTCCATTGAGCAGATAGCCCAAGCCCGCCCTGAAATCTCGCACGCCGCACACCATACCGCCGCAAACTCTGACGAGTGATCGGACGGCGCGGCTGAAATCCGTTGTTGCCGAGGCTGTTAACAGTCGATCAGGCGGCGTGGATGATCAACTCGGTGGACGTTCGACGTCCGCCAGCTGTTGGCAAGTAGGGGCGGGCGAACTCATCCGCCAGGCGGCATCGCCGTCGCGCAGGTCGCCGATCCACACCGCAGAGAGGAAATCAACGATATGACGCCCGACGAGGCACACATGTTGGCCGACATTCACCGCGAACTCACCCAACGGTATTCCTCCCGGTCGGCGCGCCGCCACACCGACGAGCCCATCGACACCCTCGCCGGTTTCGTCCTCAACGCCGACGCCCACGCCCATGAGCTGTCGCAGGACATCCCGGCCAAGCTGGACCAGCTCCAGCGCACCCTCGACGAACTGCCCGCGCGGATCGCGGCGGCCGTGCAATCCGCGCAGTCCATGCAGAAGACGCTCTGACGCAGCCGGTCCGAACCTTCGGGCTTGACGCGACCATATCGTTTATCGATACTATCGATAAACGATATGGGGTGCGTCGTGGACAAGGCGTGGTGGAGCCGGGGTGATCAGCGTGCGCTGGAACTGGCTTTCGGGCTGGCAGCGCTGGTCGTCGGCGTGTTCATGCTGCTGGTGCCGGTACTGGGCGCGGTCGGGGTGCTCGACCCCTTCGACGGTCGGGAGGTTCCGCTGAAGTTCGGAACCCAGTCGCCGGAGGGGCTCGGTGGTGACGGGATCGTCGTGCGCGGGCTCGAACGAGCGGAGATCGTCGTCGTCGACCCGAGCTTCGCGCAGCGGGTGTTGCTGGCGCTTCCAGGCGTGTTCGGCGGGGTTCTCCTGCTGATGATCCTGCTGTTGCTCCTGAAGGTGATTCGCACATTGCGTACCGGCGAGGTGTTCGCCACGCGCAACGTCACGCGGCTGCGCATCATCGCGGCGACGGTGTTGGCCATGGGCGTCCTCGAACCGGTCGTCGAGACCGGCACGACCGCACTGCTGTTGCGCGGCACCGCTGTCTCCGCCGCTGTTCCGGTGACGGTCACGATCCAATTCGGCTACCTACTGGGCGGCCTGCTCGTGGCCGCCATCGCGGAGGTCCTCCGCCGGGGAGCGATCCTGCGCGCGGACGCCGACGGGCTCGTCTGATGGCCGACCCCGAGCAGCAGGGGATCGAGATCCAGCTGGATAGGCTGCTGGCGCAACGAGGTATGACGCTGGCTGAACTCGCATCCCGAGTCGGCGTCACCGTAGTGAACCTGTCCGTTCTGAAGAACGACCGCGCCAAGGCTATTCGCTTCAGCACCCTCAGTGCGCTCTGCCGCGAACTCCATTGCCAGCCAGGAGATCTGCTCACCTACCGCCCGCCAGGCTGATCAGCTTAGCCGGACCACCCCGCAGTGGACCCTGTCGAGGGCAACTCAGTCCGATACGGACCGTAATCCGCGACATCGCAGCCAACCGGCGAGGGCAGGGCACCTCGCCGTTGACGGTAAGGTCCGATTCGGTGCAGCTGCTGTCGACTGCTTCCGTGTTCAAGTGGGCACTGGAGCACCCATTCTCGGCACGCAGACCGATCGGTGGTGGTCTAGTGGTGAAAAAAGCGTGTTCCAGTCGCACTGGAACACGCAGATGGTCTCTTTGAGACAGGAAAATGGTGCGCCATCAGGGACTCGAACCCCGAACCCGCTGATTAAGAGTCAGCTGCTCTGCCAATTGAGCTAATGGCGCGTGCACTCGTGAGTGGTGCGGCAGGAACCTTAGCAGGAACAGCCTGGAATGACCGAAACGTGCGGGTCAGTGTGGTCAGGCCGAGATGACGGCGATGAGGAAGCCGAGTATCCAGGAACCGGCGATGAGGGGGAAGGCGACCAGGGCCAGGGTCCAGGTGCGCAGCTTCCAGCGGATGGCGCGGGCTATCCACAGGGCCACCAGCATGAGGGAGGTGGCGATGCCGAACCAGGCGACGGCGTAGGCCAGGGGGAGGTATCGGGTGTCGCCCGATTCACGTGTCGCTATCTCGTACACCGGAACGGTTCTCGCCGCGAAGACCGCCGTGGCGCACGCGAGAGCGTAGATCACCACGGTGGCAAGGCGATCCGTCCAGCGCACCGGCGGCTGCCACCACTGCGCCATGACCCCAGCATGACCGATCGCGGAATTCCCAAGGACGGGAATGCCCGATACTCGGCGATAGACCGTCCGATGCCCATGGGTGAACGAGGTTAACGATGGTGTGCGCAAACCAGCCGATACCGAGTCGTGCCGGATCGAGTGCGGGCCCGGTGCTGCCATGACCAGTCGCGCGGACCTGGTCGGGTTCATCGATCTGTACGTTCCCAAGATCGCTGGCGGCTTCGTGAAATCGACCATCGAGGCCGCGGAGGAGTACTTCGAGACCGCGATCCTGCTCTTCGCCTCCGGAGAGGGGAAGCGGCAACCCGACCTGGTGAGCTGGATGGACGAGCGGCGGTTGTTCAGCGACAAGGGGTTGTCCGCGCCGCCGGGTGAGGCGGTGATGGCCGAGGACTACACCTCGCGGCAAAGCGAGGTGGACGAAGAGAAGCGGCAGATCGACGAGCAGGGCGACGCGGTCCGCGATTCCGCGTTCGCGACCTTCGACCTGTCGAATTCGACATATGTGTCGATCAAGGAGCGCATCGAACGTCTCGACACCGAACTCCGCGGCATCACCGAACGCACCGATGTACGCGATCTGGACTCCGACGGGAATACGGTGGAGTATCTGCCGCTGACCGCCGCGCAGAACATGCAGGCGCTCCGCCTGGTGCTCAACGCGGTGTCGGATGTCCATGGTGCGGTGGAGAACGCCTCGGCGACGAGCCGGAATCATGCCGGCGATATCGACCGCTCCCATCCCGCGCCGATGAGCTACTCGGCTCCTGTGGCGCCCGTGGCACCCGTGGCGCGCTACAACGGGACCACTCCCTGGACGCCCACCAATGCGAGCTATGTGGCGTCCGACGTCACCGATCCCGCGGCCCGTGCCCTCGCGGCGGCCCGGAGTCAACTCGGCGTCCGCGAATTCGGCAACAACTCCGTGAACGCCCCGTACAACATCAACGACGCGTGGTGCGCGTCGTACGCCGACTGGGTCTGGGATCAAGCGGGCCATCAGGTCGACTGGACCAACAAGAACTACGTACCCGCTATCTGGAACGACGCGCAGAGCATGGGGCTGGCGGCATCCCCCTACGACGCCGAGCCCGGCGATATGGTCATCTTCAACTGGGACGGTGGAGAACCCGACCATGTCGGAATCGTCGTCGCCCGGGTGGGCGACACCATCTACACCATCGAGGGCAATACCACCGGACCGGACGGGGTCGACGGTGTCTACGAGAAGCAACGCACGATCAGCTCCGGCCAGATCGTCGGCATCGTGAAGCAGCCGCCCACCACCGCAGCGCCACAGGAACGCCCCGGAGAACTGCTGGTCTGAGTGCGTCAGCCGACAGCGCCGCCGACCAGGAAATGCCCCACCGCACCGCATATCACGATCACCGGCAGCGCGATGGCGGGCCAGAGCCAGGCGCTGCGGCGGGTCACGGCCGATACGGCGGCGAGCACCAGGGCGCAACCGAGGGCGAGGGTGATGCCGCCACCGGCGATCACGAAACCCACCAGCGCCTGCGCGGGCGGACGAATCACGGTGCACTGCACCGAGAAATCGCGCTGTGCGGTGCAGCGGTTGCGGATCAGGTCGAATGCCTTGCCGAAGAGGTCGTAGGCCCAGAAGAGGGCGACCACCACCCCGACCGCGTACACGGCGGTCGCGAGCAGCAGATCCTGCTTCCGCAGTGGCTGGCGCGGCGTGGACTCCATTGCGGCACTGTCGCTTCGGGTCGCGGACATCCCGTCACCCGCGGGCTGCGCCGGTGACTCCACCGCCGGCTGCGCACCGCTCCGGGGATATCCCCGCTGTACGCCGGGCGCACCAGGAACGTCCGGATGCGGTGCGGCATCGCGGAATTCGCCGGATGGACCCTGCGGTCGCGATTCTCCGGGATGAACCCGGCGACCGGGACCGCCACCCGGAACCGGACCGATCGGAGCACCGGGAGGTCCGTACGGAATGGATCCAGGTCCGCCCGGAGTACCGATCGGACGGGCCGGTCCGCCCGGGACACCAGCGGGCCCACCCGGTGATCGCAGTGGCTCACCCGGTGATTGCGGTGGCCTGCCCGGGGTTCCGAATGTTGCGCCCGGACCGCCCGCGGGATACGGGGGGCGGGTGGCTCCACGCGGCGGCAGCGGGCGGCCGTCCGACTGCTGGGTCGGCGTCGGGTCGGGATTGAGTCCCCGGGCACCGGGTTCCCACGGCTCCGACAGCCGCCCAGGCTCCGGCACCACCTGCCCGCCCGGATAGCGTGAGCCCTGCTGCGGCCGCCCGGGATGTCGGGGCGCATCGGAGGCCGGGTGTGGTCGCGGCGTATCCGGACCGGGGTGGCGCGAGTCGTCTGGCGCGGGCATGGCGGGCTCCCCCCGGTTGTGGAACGAATACCTTCCGCATTGTCGTCGTGGCGCGGCCGCAACGCCACTCCGATTCCCGTGGCACCGACGGTTTCCGCGGCCTGGCGACGAGCAGACACGAAGGAGTTCCGCCCGGTCGGCGGCGAGCAGAACACGAGCGGCCCACCGTCCCGGCGAGCAGAGCTCAGGCGTGTCCGCTGACCGGCGGCGGGCGGAACGCGAGGTGAGCCCGCAGACCAACGACGACCGAAACACGAGACAAGCCCGCAGACCAACGACGACCGGAACACGGGCGAGGCCGCAGGTCGGCGGCGACCGGAACCCGAGGTGAGTAGGCTGCCGGTGGTGAGCGAGCACCTCAGTGCACCGGACTTCGACGCCGCGGTCGTGTACGCCATTCCCATGCGAACTCGGTTCCGCGGGATCACGGTTCGCGAGGGGATGGTGATTCCGGGGCCACGCGGGTGGGGTGAGTTCTGTGCGTTTCCCGAGTACGACGATCGGGAGGCGGTGGGGTGGCTGGCCACGGCCGTGGAGCAGATGACGATGGGCTGGCCGGAGCCGGTGCGGGAGCGGGTGCCGATCAACTGCACGGTGCCCGCGGTGGATGCCGAGCGGGCCCGGGAGATCGTGGCCGCGTCGGGCTGCCGCACCGCCAAGGTGAAGGTGGCCGACCACCCCGATTCGCTCGCCGAGGATCTGGACCGGGTGGCGGCGGTGCGCGATGCGCTCGGCACGGACGGTGCGATTCGGGTCGACGCCAATGCGGCGTGGGATGTGGACACCGCCGTGGCGCGGATCAAGCAGATCGACCGTGCGGCAGGCGGATTGGAGTACGTGGAGCAGCCCTGCCGCACCATCGAGGAGCTGGCGGCCGTGCGCCGCCGCGTCGATGTGCGCATTGCCGCCGACGAATCCATCAGGCGCGCCGAGGATCCCATGCGGGTGGCGGTGGCCGGGGCCGCCGACGTGGCCGTGCTCAAGTGCACGCCACTCGGCGGGGTGCGTCGCGCGCTGAACGTGGCCGAGGCAGCCGGACTGCCGACGGTGGTCTCCTCCGCCCTGGAGACCAGTGTCGGGCTCGCCGCCCAGCTCGCCCTGGCCGGAGCCCTCCCGAACCTCGAATTCGCCTGCGGCCTGGGCACCCTCGCCCTGCTGACCGGCGATCTGGTGACCGACCCGGTGCGCCCGCACGACGGCTACCTCCCGGTGCCCCCCCCCCCCACCACCCCCCCCCCCCCCCGACAGGGGCGCGGACCCCCCCCCGCCCCCCCCCCCACCCCCCCCCGGCCGGGGGGGGGGCCGCGCCCCCCCCCGGGCGCGGGCCCCCCCCGCGCTGATGTTCGAGGTCGCGGGCTCGGCACGGGTCACGAAGCTCAGCGTAGTTGCTCGGCCCGGACCGCCGACCGCACGAACCGCACGGCCGTCCCCGATGTGGCCGTGCCGGAGAGGATGAGCTCGCGAGCGTCGACGGTACGGTCGGACTCCGGAGCGCCGCCGGATCCGGTCGGCGAATCCGTCTGCCGCGTGCGGCGGCACACGGACGCCCACGGCTACGACCGATCCGGCAACACGTCCTGGATACGGTGTGCCGCACCGATTCCCGACCGTCCCGCTCCGACGATGAGCACATCGATGTGCCCGCTCATGCCGTGACCTCGGAGGTCCGCGCCGGTTCGGGCAGTTCCACCACACGCTCGCGCTCCGGCCGCACGCGCCTGCGCACCACGGCGCGGCCCTTCTTCGCGGGCACCAGTGCCACGCCGCGGAAGTGCGGGCGTTCATCGGGAGCGGCGGTGGTCTCGAGGGTGAAGTCACGCAACAGCGTGCGCAGCACGATATTCAACTCCAGGCTGGCGAAGGACGCGCCGATGCAGCGTCGCGCACCGCCGCCGAAGGGAATCCAGGTCCAGGTATGGGGCCGCATGCCGAGGAACCGGTCCGGATCGAAGGTGCGGGCGTTGGGGAACAGTTCCTCGTTGTCGTGCACCAGGCGGATATTGACCAGTACCTTCTGACCGCGCGGCAGCGTCCAGCGCCCGAGCTGGAAGGATTCCGCGCGGATCTGGCGCGGCGTCGCGTCGATCACCGGCCGTACCCGCTGCACCTCCACCAGGGTGGCCTCACGCAGTTCCGAACCGCCCGCGTCGACCTCCTCGACCAGCCGGCGCAGGATGTCGGGATGCCGCCGCAGTCGCTCGACCGTCCACGCCAGGGTGGTGGCGGTGGTCTCGTGTCCCGCGGTGAGCAGGGTCAGCAGTTCGTCGGCGATATCGCCGCGGCTCATGGCCGAGCCGTCGTCGTAGCGGGTCTGCACCAGCATGGCGAGTACGTCGTTGCGGTCCGACAGCTCGGGATCGCCGGTGGCACGGTCGATGAGCCGCCCGACGATATCGTCGTAGGCGCGCCGGTGCGCGGCGAAGCGGGCCCACGGGCCGTAGTTCCCCAGGAAGCCGCGCGGTATCGGCAACGCCGCCAGCGCCGAGCCGACCAGTACCAATTTCGGTAGCAGGGAACGCAATTCGTCGAATTCGAAGCCCTCCGCTCCGAAGACCGCACGCAGGATCACATTCAGCGTGATCCGCATCATCGAATCCATGGTGGCGAATTCGACGCCTTCGGGCCAGTTCGCCATCTCGCGGACGGCCTCGTCCTCGATGAGCTGCTCGTAGACGGCAAGACGCCGCCCGTGGAAGGGCGGCGTCAGGAGTTTGCGCTGTTTCCGATGTTCCTCGCCCTCGAGCGAGAAGAGCGAGCCCGGCCCGAGCACCTGGCCGAGATTGACGTCGACGGTGTCGACCTGATCCGTGCTCGCGGTGAACAGTGCCTTCACCTCCGCCGGATCCGACAGCACCACCGTCGAACCGAAGCGTGGCATCTGGACCGTGAAAGCCGAACCGTATCGCCGATGCCAGCGCCGCCAGGCGCGTGTGCGGCCGCCGAGTATCTGTATCCCGTGGACGAATCCGGGCGTGGACGGCCCGGAAGGCAGTGTCGGAGTGGACATATGCCACCTCTCCCCGTGGTACTCGCATGTACCACTCGCACGGTACGCTTACGTACCAGCTGTGGCAAGGGTCACTCCGGGGAGCGGCGGGCGCGCGAGATCAGCAGGTGGTCGGTACCGGATCGCCGCGGAATCGGGCTTCCACGTAATCCCATGCCTCCGGGAATCCGGCGACGGCGGTGGTCAGGTGCTCGGCGATGTCGTACGGGCGGAACATCAGCGGCACCCCGGCCGCGCAGTACCGTTCGGCGACCTCGGCCACCGGACCGAAATGCGTCATGGTGTCGAACCGGCCCTGCCAGAAGAAGGTCGGCACGGTGGGAATCCCGTCGTGGTAGCGCAGGCTGTTCTCGCGCAGCACCGCATGCGCCTCGGGGCTGTTCATCATGTCCTTGGACGCGGCGAGCTGTTCGGCATTGCGGGAGACGCCGTGGAAGAGCAGGAAGCGACGGCAGGCGTCCTTGGTGAAATCCCGGAACCACAGGCCGTTCTCGTTGAGCTGGTCCGATACCGGCAGACGCTGCGGGTATTCGCGCTCCAGTCCCATGGCGGCCGCGAAGGCCAGGCCGAATCCGGGATGCGGGTCGAATCCCAGGGCGAGGGCCATCTCCCGCAGATCGGCCGGAATTCCGCCCGCGACGACCGCGGTCAGCTTCAGATCCGGTGCGTAGGTGGGTTGCAGTGCGCCCGCCCACGCCGTGGCCATCCCGCCGCCGGAGTACCCGGCCAGCACCACCGGCACCGAACCGAGGCCGAGTTCGGTGGCCTGGCGGACGGCCTTGACGCTGTCGAGGGTCACCATACCGCCGAGCCGCGCCGCGCCGTAGGCGACATGCGGCCCCAGGTAGTCGGGTAGGGAGATGGCCCAGCCGCGCCCGATGGGCAGCATCGCGCCCACCGCGTCCTGGAGTTCACCGTTGAACAGCGAGCGCGACGGATTGCACTGCGCGCCCAGGGAATTGATCAGGGCCTGATAGGAGACCAGCGGCGGGTTCGCCACTCCGCGCGGCAGCAGGACCGTGGTGACGCCCATGATGGGGTCGCCACCGGAGTTGGTGGAACGGAAGGCCACCTGCCACATGTCGGTACCGACGTAGGGCCCGGAGTCGATGCGCCGGATCCGCACCACGTCACCCGGCTTCTTGTCGGTCAGGTCGTCGGGAGCGTGGTAGAAGGGGTCCGGGTCGGGTGTCGGGTACAGCGGCGAGGCACCGGAGGGCGAGGCCAACGCGCCGATCGACAGGACAGTCATCACCAAGATCATCAGCTTGGTCGCGGCTCTGATCACGGGCGAAAACTACTTCCAATTGGGCGTTTTGCCCAAATCGCCGGGCAAATTTTCGTCGAGAATACAAAAGACCGAGGTCAGCACTATCGGATATCACAGCGCCCGAGGCCCGTTCGGGGACCGGCACATCCGGTCCCCGGCATCGTCCTACGCCGAGGATGGTTCGACCGGGGCGGCCAGCCCCGCCAACCGGTGCGGCGCGAGCAGTTCGGCCACGGCCTCCGGGGACAGCAGGCCGAGTTCGGTCGCGATATCGCCCACATACCGCCCGGTCACCAATGCCTGCTTGGCGATGGCAGCGCTGGCCGCGTAGCCGATCCGGGGTGCCAGCGCGGTGACGATGCCGACCGAGCGGCGCACCCCGGCCTCCAGATGATCGCGATTGGCGGTGATTCCCGGAACGCACCTGGTGGCCAGCGCGTCCGCCGCCGCGATGAGATGGGTGGTCGTCTTCAGCAGGCTGTAGGCGATGATCGGTTCGAAGGCGTTGAGCTGCAACTGCCCGGCCTCGGCGGCCATGGTGACGGTCAGGTCGTTGCCGATGGCCTCGAAGGCGATCTGATTGACCAGCTCGGGAATGACCGGGTTGACCTTGCCCGGCATGATCGACGAACCGGCTTGCCGGGCGGGCAGCCGGATCTCCCCGAAACCGGTGGCCGGGCCGGAGGACATGAGCCGCAGATCGTTGCAGGTCTTGGACAGCTTCACCGCGACCCGCTTGAGAATGCCCGACACCTGCACGAACGCCCCCGCGTCCTGGGTGGCCTCGATGAGGTTCTCCGCGGGTGTCACCGTCTCCCCGGTGATCTCACTCAGGTGCGCGCAGGCCAGCGCGGAGTACCGCGGGTGGCCGTTGATCCCGGTCCCGATGGCGGTGCCGCCGAGATTGCTCTCGCACAGCAGCGCCCGGCCCTCGTCGAGCCGCTGGCAGTCCTCGCGCACCATGACCGCGAAGGTGGCGAACTCCTGGCCGAGGGTCATGGGGACGGCGTCCTGGAGCTGAGTGCGGCCCATCTTGATGACATCGGCGAATTCCACCGATTTGGCGTCGAAGGCGTCGGCGAGCCCGGCCAGCGCCGCCGAGAGCTTCCGAATGTGCTGCACCACGGCCAGATTCACCGCGGTCGGGTAGACGTCGTTGGTGGACTGCCCGAGGTTCACATGGTCCAGCGGGTCGAGTTCGGCGTAGTGGCCGCGCTCGAAACCGAGGATCTCCAGCGCCCGATTGGCGATGACCTCGTTGGCGTTCATATTCGTGGAGGTGCCCGCACCGCCCTGGATGGGGTCGATGGGGAACTGGTCGTGCAGCCGACCGTCGCGGATCTCCGCACAGGCCCTGTCGATGGCGTCGGCGCGGCGCGCGTCGAGCACGCCCAACTCCCGATTCGCCCGGCAGGCGGCCTGTTTGACGGCTGCGAGGGAGCAGATGAGCGCCGGATAGTTGCCGATGGCGTCACCGGTGACGGTGAAGTTCTCCAGGGCGCGCGCGGTGTGCACGCCCCAGTAGGCGTCGCGCGGCACCGACAGGGAGCCGAGGGAGTCGCTGTCGATACGGGTGTCGTCGGTCATGGTTCGCTCCAGATCCTCTCAGTGCGCGGCATAGGCGTGGTGCAAGCTCGAATCGCGCGCCGCCGGAGACGGATTCGAGAGTTCACCGAGCAGATTGGTCTCCATGGCGTGCCGCAGTCGCGCACCGCAGAACCCGCTGTCCACCAGATGGGACAGTTTGGCCAGCGCGGCCTCCCGGGTCATGTCGCCACCGCTGATCACGCCCGCGTCCAGCAGTGCGCGTCCGGGCTGATAGCGAGCGAGATCCACACCCCCGCTGTCGCATTGGGTGATGACCACGACCGGCGTTCCGCGCAGGATGGCGCGGCGCAGCGAATCCATCATGTCCGTGCCGTGCAGCGGCGCGGTGCCGGAGCCGTAGCACTCCAGCACCAGGCCGCCGCGATAGTGATCGACGGCGGCGTCGAGCAGGGCGGCGTGCAGGCCGGGGAATACCGTCAGCAGGCCGACCGGCCCGCGCGCCTCCCGGGGCCGCGACGCCTCGGGCAGGACGGCGGGTACCGGGGGCGGCGTCAGCGCCCGAATGGTGGTGAAGCCCTCGTAGTCCTCGACGGCGCGCTTGGAGGCCCGCACCGCCGGGTGCAGGCCCGCACCGAAGGCCAGGTAGGTGCCCGGATCGGTGCGCGCCACAATCGATTTCAGCGCCAGGCGCAGATTGTCGCGGGCATCGCTGCCGGGCTGTCCGAGCGGGATCTGCGCACCGGTCAACAGGATCGGGATCGCGCAGCCGCGCAGTTCGAACGCGATCCGCGCTCCGACGTAGGCCATGGTGTCGGTGCCGTGGATGACGATGACGCCCTTGGGCCGTCCCGAGGCGATCCCGGCGCGCACGCGTTCGGCGATGCGGCGGCCGGTGCCCGCGTCGGCCTGCGCACTGTCGATGACCGGGTCGAGTTCGCTGTACCGGTAGCCCACCGACAGCCCCGCCGCGGCTTCGAATTCGGCGACGATCTCGGCGATGTCGGCCCCGATTCCCGCCCGGGGGCGCATACCCGCCCCCTGGTCGACCATGCCGAAGGTGCCGCCGGTGTAGAGGATGTCGATCACGGCCGCTCCACCGGTGCCAGCACGTCGTGGTCGAGCCGATCGCGCACCCGGTACCAGCCCACCACCATGGCGACGGCCACGGCCAGGAAGGCGACCACGGTGATCCGCCCGATCTCTTCGTCGAAGATCATGAGCACCACCACTCCCACCAGGAAGGCCAGTGTCGCGATATTGAGGACGGGGGCCAGCGGCAGGCGGAAGTCGGGCCGGGTGTAGTCGCCGCGTTCGGCGCGGCGCACGAAGATCCAGTGACAGATCATGATCGACGCCCAGGTGCCGACGATGCCGAGCCCGGCCAGGTTCAGCACGATCTCGAACGCCTTGTGCGGCATCACGAGGTTGAGCACCACCCCGGCGATCCCCACGGCGCTGGTGATGAGGATGCCGCCGTAGGGCACCCCCTGCCGGTTCATGCGCGCGGCGAAACTCGGTGCGGTACCGGCGACGGCCATGGATCGCAGGGTGCGTCCGGTCGCGTAGAGGCCCGCGTTCAGGCTGGACATGGCGGCGGTGAGCACCACCAGGTTCATGACGTCCCCGGCGTGCGGGATGCCGACCTTGCTCATGACCGTGACGAACGGACTCTCGCTGGCCGAGTAGGCCGTCCACGGCAGCAGCAGCGTGAACAGGATGACCGATCCGGCGTAGAACAGGATGATCCGCCACATGATGGAATTCACCGCGCGCGGCACCACGCCCCGCGGATCATCGGACTCGCCCGCAGCCACGCCGATCATCTCGGTACCGCCGAAGGCGAACACCACGCCCAGGGCGATGGTGAGCATGGGGGCCAGCCCCTGCGGGAAGAGTCCGCCGTTGTCGGTGATGGTGGCGATGCCCGGCACGTTGCCGTCGATCGGGGTGCCGGTGACGATGAGCCCGACCGACACCAGCATGAAGATGACGATGGTGCCGACCTTGATCAGCGCGAACCAGAACTCCATCTCGCCGAACAGGCGCACCGACACCACATTCAGCGCGACCACCACGGCCAGGGCGATGAGCGCCAGCACCCACTGCGGAATCGCGGTGAACATGGACCAGAAGTGGGCGTACAGCGCCACGGCGGTGATATCGGCGACCAGCGTGGTCGACCAGTTCAGGAAGTACAGCCAGCCCACGGTGTAGGCCCCGCGTTCGCCCATGAATTCGCGGGCGTAGGAGACGAAGGCTCCGGAGGAGGGCCGGTACATGACCAGCTCGCCCAGTGCGCGCACCACCATGAAGGTGAACAGGCCGCACACGATGTAGACGATGGCCAGCGACGGTCCGGCCAGGGCCATCCGGCCGCTGGCGCCGAGGAACAGGCCGGTGCCGATGGAGCCGCCGATGGCGATCATCTGCATATGCCGCTTGCGCAGCTGTTTCTGATAGCCGACATCGCCGATATCGAGCGTGGGCGCGGTCGTGGGCGCGGGCGCGGTGGCCGTGCGCGCCGACGGTTCGTCGTGCATGGAAACCTTCCTCGGGCGGACCCAGCCTGTGCGGCGACCGGCGAGCGGAAGATGCCAAGCTGTCAGGCTGTAAGACAGGCTGACAGTAATGGCGGTCACATCGCGCTGTCAATGTCGGCTGTCCATATCGGCGACACTCGCCGTTCACGTTTTGACCCTCCCCGGCCCCGTACCCATACTGATCGCGTGACGGTCGAAGAAGGACAGGTGCAGCGCATCGGCGCTACCGAAGCGGTCTTTCGACGACTCAAGAGCCTCATCCAGGGTGACGAGTACGCCGTCGGCGACCGGCTGCCCGGAGAACTCGCCCTCGCCAAGGAGTTCGGGGTGAGTCGCCCGGTGGTGCGCGAGGCACTGCACGCGTGCGCGACCCTGGGCCTGACCGAAACCCATACGGGGCGCGGCACATTCGTCATCTCCAAGAAGGAGAATCCGCGCCTGACCTTCGCGGGCGTCGACGCCGAGGACCTGATCGAGGCGCGACGACTGGTAGAGATCCCCACCGCCGGGTACGCCGCGCAGCGCCGCACCGAGGAACAGCTGCGCCACCTGTTCGACATCCTCGACCACCTGGCGAACGCCACCGACGACCGCGAATGGGTGCGCTACGACGGCGAACTGCACACCGCCATCGCCGCCGCCAGCGGGAACACCATGCTCACCACCTTCGTGGCCGACACCCGCAGCGCCCTGGACCTGCAATCGGAATTCCTCAACCTCACCCAGGACCGGCGCACCGACTCCGATCGCGAACACGAGGCCATCGTCCGCGCCATCGAGGCCCGCTCCGCCGACGCCGCCCGCGCCGCCATGACCGAGCACCTGGAACGGGTGGCCGACACCATCGCCCGCATCGGCGACTGATCGACAACCGGCGGTCTTCCGCCCGATTGCCCGCGCGCATCGTGCCGCGGAACACACCCGCCCCCGGTTTCGGTGAACGCCCGGCGACCGGCATGCCGGGTAGTCTGGACATTTGGTCACCGCAGAGTTCGCTCATTGGTAACCCAAGTGTGAAACAACGAATGCCGAAACGTTGGGGAGTGCTGTGAGAGGTGGTCAGGGCGTGATGCCGCAGCCGGATACGGATACCGCGGAGGGTGTGAACCCGATGCTGCGGGCCACGCTCGCACCGCCGGCTCGCACCCTGGTCGACATCCTCGCCGCCACCGCCTTGGCCCACCCCGACGCCCCCGCCGTCGACGACGGCGAGGCGGTGCTCAGCTACGCCGAACTGCTGGCCGAGGTCGACGCCACCGTGGCGCGACTGGCGGCGGCGGGCGTGCGCGCCGGTGATCGCGTCGGCGTGCGCATGCCCTCGGGCACCCGCGACCTCTACATCACCATCCTGGCCGTCCTGCACGCCGGCGCCGCCTACGTCCCGGTCGACGCCGACGATCCGGACGAGCGAGCCCGCCTGGTCTTCGGCGAGGCCCGGGTCAGCGCGATCGTCACCGCCGCCGGAATCGAAAGCACCGGCACGGCAGCGGATTCGCCTGCGGCCGCACCGCCCACGGCCACCACTCACCCGACAGCACCGGCACGGCCCGAAGATTCGGCCACCACGGGTCCGGCCGCCGTGGCCGCAGGGGCGACGGCCACCGCGTCTGCGAGCACGAGCACGACAAGCACGATGGCCACCCACTCGGCGAGTACGGCCGGGGTGGGCAGCGCCTCGACCCGAGCCGCGGAGGCGACCGCGGTGGGCGACGTCCGCCCGGCGAACTCGGTCGCGGCCCCCCTGCCCGAGGACGACGCCTGGATCATCTTCACCTCGGGGTCCACGGGGACGCCGAAGGGTGTCGCGGTGACGCATCGCAACGCGGCCGCGTTCGTGGACGCCGAGGCGCGGATGTTCCTGCCGGACGCGCCGATCGGGCCGGGTGATCGGGTGCTGGCCGGACTGTCGGTCGCCTTCGACGCCTCGTGCGAGGAGATGTGGCTGGCGTGGCGGCACGGCGCGTGCCTGGTGCCCGCACCGCGCGCGCTGGTGCGCACCGGCGCGGATCTGGGGCCGTGGCTGGTGCGCCGCGAGATCAGCATCGTGTCCACCGTCCCGACGCTGGCGGCCACCTGGCCCGCGGAGGCGCTGGATTCGGTGCGGCTGCTCATCTTCGGCGGCGAGGCGGTGCCGCCGGAGCTGGCGGAACGGCTGGCCGGGAACGGGTCCGGGGAGCGCGATACGACCCGCGAGGTGTGGAACACCTACGGCCCCACCGAGGCCACCGTGGTGGCCTGCGGCGCCCTGCTCGACGGTTCCTTCCCGGTGCGCATCGGCCTGCCGCTGGACGGCTGGGATCTGACCGTCGTGGACGGGGACGGCAATCCGGTGGCCGAGGGCGAATCCGGGGAACTCGTCATCGGCGGCGTCGGGCTGGCGCGCTATCTGGATCCGGCCAAGGACGCGGAGAAGTACGCGCCACTCCCCTCGCTCGGCTGGGAACGTGCGTACCGCAGCGGCGATCTGGTGCGCAATGACCGCGCGGGCCTGGTCTTCCTGGGTCGCGCGGACGATCAGATCAAACTCGGCGGCCGCCGGATCGAACTGGGTGAGATCGACAATGCCCTACAGCACCTGCCCGGGGTGACGGGCGCGGCCGCCGCCATCCGAACCACCAAGGCGGGCAACAAGATCCTCGTCGGCTACCTGACCGGACCGACCGCCGACTACGATATGGCCGCCGCCAGAGCCCTACTGGCCGAACGGCTTCCGGCCCCGCTGGTCCCCCGCCTGGCCGTGGTCGCCGACATGCCCACCCGCACCTCCGGCAAGGTGGACCGCGACGCACTGCCCTGGCCGCTGCCCAAGGCCGCCGCCGATCCGGCCGATTCGGGGCTGTCCGCGACCGAGCGATGGGTGGCCGGTCTCTGGGACTCCATTCTCGGAGCCGAGGTCAGCGACCACACCTTCGACTTCTTCGATCTGGGCGGCGGCTCACTGGCCGCCGCACAACTGGTGGCCGCCCTGCGCGAACGCCACCCGCGCGTCACCGTCGCCGACCTCTACGACCATCCCCGCCTGGGCGCGCTGGCCGCCTTCCTCGACGACAGCGCCCCCGCCGACGCGGTGTGCGAGCGGGTCGTGCACCCGGTGCCGCTGCCCGCCCAGCTGTTCCAGGTGCTGGCCACCGTTCCACTCACCACGCTCACCGGCCTGCAGTGGCTCACCTGGCTGGGCATCGTCGGCAATATCGCCGCCTGGTCCGGCTCGCTGCCGTGGCTGCCGCACCTGTCGTGGTGGTGGGCCCTGGTCGCCTTCCTGCTGTTCATCTCCCCGCCCGGCCGCATGCTGCTGTGCGTGGCCGGTTCCCGGCTGCTGCTGCGCGGCGTCGCGCCGGGCAGCTATCCGCGCGGTGGCAGCGTCCATCTGCGGCTGTGGACCGCGGTGCGGCTGTCCGAGGCCAGCGGTGCGGAGAACCTGTCCGGCGCACCATGGATGGTGCCGTTCGCGCGCGCCCTCGGCGCGACGATCGGCAAGGGCGTCGACCTGCACACCCTGCCGCCGGTGACCGGCATGCTGGAACTCGGCGACGGATGCAGCGTCGAACCCGAGGTGGATCTGTCCGGCTACTGGATCGACGGCGATGTGGTGCACATCGGCCCGATCGTCATCGGGCCGGGTGCGGTGGTCGGCGCGCGCTCGATCCTGTTACCGGGCAGCAGGATCGGCAAGCGGGCCGAGATCGCGCCGGGCTCGGCGGTGTCGGGCAAGGTGAAGGCCGAACAGGAGTGGGCGGGCTCCCCCGCGGTGAAGGTCGGCAAGGCGCGGCACCGCTGGCCCGACCACGCCCCCGCCCGCGCCGCGCACTGGGTGGCGATCTTCGGCATCACCTCCATGGTGCTGGCGGCGGTGCCGATCCTCGGGCTGGCCACGGGCGGTGCGTTCATCGCCTGGTGCATTCGCGACACCGCCACCCTGACCGCCGGGCTCGGCCGCGCTGTCGCCGTGCTTCCGGTCGCCACCCTGCTGAGTCTGGGCGTGTACGCGGCGGTGACCATCCTCGCGGTCCGCCTGTTCGGCATCGGGCTGCGGGAGGGCTATCACCCGGTGCGCAGCCGGATAGGCTGGCAGGCGTGGGCCACCGAACGCCTGCTGGACTCGGCCCGCACCTTCCTGTTCCCGCTCTATGCCAGCCTGCTGACCCCGATCTGGCTGCGCCTGCTCGGCGCGAAGGTCGGCAAGCGGGTGGAGGCGTCCACGGTGCTGCTGCTGCCCAAGTTCACCACCGTCGCCGACGGCGCGTTCCTGGCCGACGACACCATGATCGCCAGTTACGAACTCGGCGGCGGCTGGCTACGCATCGGTGAGGCCAAGGTCGGCAAGCGCGCCTTCCTCGGTAATTCCGGGATGACCGCGCCCGGCCGCCGGGTGCCCAAGAACGGCCTCGTCGCGGTGCTCTCGGCCGCACCCTCCAAGGCCAAGGCGGGATCGTCGTGGCTGGGCAGTCCGCCGGTGCGGTTGCGCCGGGCCGCCGAGAACGCCGATACCGCGCGCACATTCGATCCCCCGCCGCGCCTGCGCCTGGCCCGCGCGGTGGTGGAGACCTGCCGCCTGATTCCGGTGCTGGTGACCTTCGCCATCGGTCTCGGCGTGCTGTTCACCCTGGCGTGGCTCGCCCGCACCCTGGGCCATCTGCCCGCCGCGCTGCTGAGCGGACTGGTGCTGATGGCGGCGGGCGCGGTCGCCGGAGTCGCCTCCGTGGTGGCGAAATGGCTGCTGGTGGGGCGGATTCGAGCCGAAGAGCATCCGCTGTGGAGTTCGTTCGTGTGGCGCAACGAGGTCGCCGACACCTTCGTGGAACATGTCGCCGCGCCCTGGTTCGCCCGCGCGGCGACCGGTACGCCCGTACTCAATCTCTGGTTGCGCGGACTCGGCGCGACCATCGGGCGCGGGGTATGGTGCGAGTCCTATTGGCTCCCGGAGGCGGATCTGGTGACACTCGGTGACGGCGCGACGGTGGAACGGGGCTGCGTGGTGCAGACCCACCTGTTCCACGACCGCATCATGGCCATGGACACCGTAACCCTGCATGCCGGAGCGACTCTCGGCCCGCACTGCGTCGCCCTGCCCGCCGCCGTCATCGGCGCGGGCGCGACCATCGGCCCGGCCTCGCTGGTCATGCGGGGCGACAGCGTGCCGCCGTCCACCCGGTGGTGGGGCAATCCGATCGCGCCGTGGCCGGGTGCGGAAGCGGCGCGATGATCCGCGACAAGTTCTACGAGGATCCGATCGACGACTACCTGCCGCAGAACGGCAATCGCGGATACCGGGTGTCGCGCTACGAACTGGAACTGGTCTACAAGGTCGCCAGCAACCGGCTGGCGGGGCGCGCGGCCATCACGGCCGTCACCACCGGGGTGTGGGATCGGTTCGCGTTGGACCTCTCCCAGGCGCTGAATGTGTCGAAGGTGCTCGTCAACGGCGCGAAGGCGGCGAAGTACAGCCACCAGCGCGGCAAGCTGGTGATCACGCCGCAGCAGAAGATCCCCTCGGGCGGCGCGCTGCACCTGGTGATCCAGTACGCGGGGGTACCGAAACCGGTGCGCGGTCCGTGGGGCGAGGTCGGCTGGGAGGAACTGTCGGAGGGTGCGCTGGTCGCCAGCCAACCCAATGGCGCGGCGTCCTGGTTTCCGTGTGACGATCATCCGAGTTCCAAAGCCAGCTACCGGATTTCGATCACCACGGACTCGCCGTACTACGCCCTGGCCAACGGCACCCTGATGCGCAAGTTGACCAAGGCCAGCCAGACCACCTGGGTGTACGAGCAGCCCGAACCCATGTCCAGCTATCTGGCCACCATCCAGATCGGGCACTACCGCAAACAGCGCATCGACGCCCCGCACGGATCCGTGCCCATGCAGGCGGTGCTGCCACCGCGCCTGCGCGTGGATTTCGACCACGATTTCGCGCGCCAGCCCCGCATGATGGAGGTGTTCACCGAGAAGTTCGGGCCGTACCCGTTCGAGGGCTACACCGTCGTCGTCACCGATGACGAGCTGGAGATTCCCATCGAGGCCCAGGGCATCTCGGTCTTCGGGGCCAACCATTGCGACGGGCGGCGTGGCTCCGAACGCCTCGTCGCGCACGAACTGGCCCACCAGTGGTTCGGCAACAGCCTCACCATTCGCCGGTGGCGCGATATCTGGTTGCACGAGGGCTTCGCCTGTTACGCCGAATGGATCTGGTCCGAGGCCGCCGACGGACCCACGGCCGATCAGCTCGCCCGCGCCGCCCGCCACAATCTGGCCCGCGAACCGCAGGACATTCGCGTCGGCGATCCCGGCCCCACCCGCATGTTCGACGATCGCGTCTACAAGCGCGGCGCGCTCACCCTGCACGCCCTGCGCCTCGAGCTGGGTGAGCGCGCCTTCTTCGACCTGTTGCGCGAGTGGACCGCCCGCTACCGGCACGCCTCGGTCACCACCGACGAATTCACCGATCTGGCCGGGCATTACAGCACGGTGCCGCTGCGCTCGTTCTGGGAGAGCTGGCTCCGCGACGAGCCGCTCCCCCAACTGCCGCCGCACGGCGGTTGAACGGTACCGCTCAGTTCCAGTCGTCGATCTTGACGTCGTGCGGATCCGGTGCGCCCTTGCCGGTTTCGACCAGCGACTTCAGACTGAGCAGGAAAACCGCCCACTTGGTGCTGCAGTGGTGCATGAACTCCACCGGCTCCTTCCAGCCCTCGTGAGCGAACAGCACGATGGTGTGGTCTCCCGCCGGTTTCAGATTCCAGCGCACATGGGTGCCGACCCATTCCTCCGGCCCCTCGACGACCTCCCACAGCACGTGGCGGTCCGGGTCCAGATCGCGCACCCGCATATCGAAACCTCCGGCCCCGAACCGGAATTGGAGCAGGCCGCCGATCTCGTCACCGTCTCCGGCGGTGTCGGTGGTCCACCATCCGGCCAAGCCCTCGGTGGTGGTGAGGGCGGTGTACACCGCGGCCTCCGATGCACGGATGCCGACCCGGTGCAGGATGTCTACCATTTCTTCGCGTCCTTCGTCTGCTGGATTCTTTCGGCGTGCTGGATTGTTTCGGCGATACGTTTGATGCGCCGGAGCCGGGCGTCCCAGGCCGCTCCGACCGAGGACAGCTGCGCCACCGCGCGGGCGAGCCGTTCCTCGTCCACCCGGTATCGACGCTCCCGCCCGGCGGCGGTGGCGTGCACCAGGCCGACGCGGTCGAGAACGCCGAGGTGTTTGGCGATGGCCTGCCGGGTCACCGGCAGCTCCTCGCTGAGTCCGGTGGCCGTGCCCTCGCCCGCGGCCAGCAGCAGATCGAGCATGCGCCGCCGGGTGGGATCGCCGATGGCCGACCACAGTTCGTCGTCGATGACGGTCACGGCGCGGACACCAAGCGGGTGACGTACTCCCCGAGCCGGGGGAGGTAGAAGTCCCAGCCGGTGACGTGTTCGCCGTACTCCTGCGCCAGTTTCGCTTCCGCCCAGCCCATTTCCCGGAATCCGGTCTCGGTGAGCCGGATCAGGGTGCCGGTGCCGGACGGCACGAGTTCGAAGGTGACCAGCAGTGAATCCGCGATCTCGTCGGCGGTGCCGTCCGGATAGGACCAGCGGAAGGCGAACAGGCGCGGCGGGTCGGCCCGAACGACCGTCATGGCCTCCACATGCTCCCGATTCCCCCAGGCGAGTTCGCCGACCGCACCCGGGGTCGGCTCGAATTCGGCCTCGTCGCTCCACCACTGGGCCATATGCCGCGGATCGCTGACCACCTCGTACACCACCTCGGGTGTGGCGTCGACGTGTATCTCACGTTCGATGCTGCCGTATTCCACGACCACCTCCATGTGCAACCATTAGTTGCACATCACCCTAGAGGCGGACGGCGAATTGCGCAACCGTTGGTTGCCTATTGGGTCGCGGCCGGCACCGAGCGAACCCGCCACACCGTCGTCGCGGCCGCGATCAGCAGGACGACGTAGGCGGTCACGTACCCGTTCATGAGCAGTGGGGCGATCGGCCACGACGGCGGAAACAGGAACAGCCCCACCGTTACCGAGGTGTCGCTCCAGTGGTACGCCCAGGCCGCGGTCCACAGCCACAGCGCCGCCGCCGCGACCCACCAGCGGGCATCCCGCTGGGCGCGGTGGGCACAGTAGACGAACAGCGGGACGAACCAGACCCAGTGGTGACTCCACGAGAACGGCGATACCGCGCACGCGGTCGCTCCCGCGAGAGTGACCGCGAGCAAGCGTTCACCGCGGCGGTCCAGCGCCGCCACGACGGTGAGAGCCACGGCGACAACGCCCGTCGCGAGCAGTAACCACAGCCATGTGGGCACGGCACCGTCGGCCAGATGGGCGAGTGTGCCCCGAATCGACTGATTGGCCGGATGTCCGTCGGGCGCGATGCGATCCGAGCGCAGAAAGGTCGAGCCCCAGTACTGCCGGGAGTCGTCGGGCAGCACGATCCAGGCCAGCACGACGGTGGCGGCGAGGGCCGCCGCGGCAATCATGGCCGAACGCCATTGGCGCAGCGCGAGAAAGTAGAGAATGAAGAAGCCGGGTACGAGTTTGATACCGGCGGCCAACCCGACACCGAGGCCGCGGAGTCGAGCGTGCTCCGGCCGCGACACGCCCCACAGCACGAGCAGCATGAGAATCAGATTGATCTGCCCGTAGTACAGCGTGGTGCGGACGGGCTCGAGGAAGACGCAGATGGTCGCCAGCAGTGCGCTGAGGCCGACCAGCCGGGGACCGATCCGGTAGCCGAGAATACGCCAGCACATCACGACACAGCCGAGGAGCGTGACCAGATTGAGCGCCAGCCAGGTGTTGGTCACGTAGGCCCACGGCACCGCCACGACCGGCAGGAACACCAGGGTCGAGAACGGCGTGTAGGTGTACAGCAACCCGTACAGCGTGGTCTCGGTGTAGAGCGGCTGCCCCCGCAGGATGCGCAGCGCGCCATCGCGATAGATGTGCGCGTCCAGACCGCCGACCAGGATCCCGACCTTGTCCAACCAGGGGTCGACTGTGGAGAACAGCAGCGATACCGCGACCACCGCGCTCACGGAGAGCAGGAGAAGCGTTCGGGCGGAGCGTGGCGCCTCCGGCGATCGCACGTTGTCCACGGGTGGTTAGGTTACCTAAGCAGATGACCTCGGGCATGCCCCGAAAACCGCGGGGCATCCGACCGCCGCGCGCCGGATGAGCGAATTCTCGGAAACCTATGACGGTACGTGCCGGAAACCTCTGACATTCCGTGCCACCAGGCGTGCAATGCCGTGCCCGGGGCGGCGGCCCCATTACCGTATCGACGGGCATTCCGATCACGAGGCGCGGCAGGCGGACTCCCGGCCGATCTGCCGCTACCTTCCAGCAGCCTCGTGCTCGGAGTGTTTGGGGGTTGCTCGCCCAACAGCGGCCCCCGGCCCCGTCCCGTTGTGGGGCCGACGCGGTACACGAAAACGCCGACACCGGCGGGCGGCAGTGCTCCCGTGACTCCCTGCCCCCGCCGGTGCGGTCGCGTGTACGGCCGAGGCCGGGCACCGGGACTCCCCCGCAAGCGTGCAGGACGATGACGGAGGTGATCACGGCGAACACCGACGCACAACGGCTGCTGGCGGAAATCCTGGCCCGCTACGGCAGCATGCAGGCCTTCTTCGACCAGCTGCAACGCGAACTCGACGGGCCCACCGAAGAACTCCCCCGCGTGACGGAGCCTGTCACCTCCCCGTGGGCCGACCCCGCCGAATGGCCCATCCGCCCCGTCCCCACCGGCGGCGGTGGCCGACACGCCCGCAAGGACGGCTGAGCACCCACCGATCCCGGCACCGCCGCGTCCGCACGCGCGAGCGCCGCCCACGCCGAGCGGCCGTGCCCCGTGCGGTCATGGCGTACTCCACTGTCGGTGCGGTGTATGCCGAACCGGAATATCTCACTTCGGGTCGACGCACGGTCAAGACCGCGTAACGACGCGAGGTTTTCGATCTTGATCTGCGCGCCCGGGCATAGGCTCGCACGGGTTACCTCGCAGTCGACGGATCGGAAGGGAGTGGGCGTGGTTCACACAGTGGGTACAACCGTCAAAATCGCGACCGGAACGGTCATGACCATGGTGGTGCTGGCCGGGCCGGGTGCCGGGGCGGCACACGCCGACGGCGGGCCGGTGGTCGGCGGCGGCTCGGGTATCGCCCTGCAGACCAGCAACCCGCGCATGGTCGCGCTGTGCACCATGACGGCGGTGGGTTACGACCGCGAGAACCGTCTCGTCGGCATCACCGCCGGACACTGCGCCGAGGACGCGGGGGTGGCGGTCTGGGCGGAGGCCGATCCGCATGCCGGGCCGATCGGCTTCGCCGCGGTCAAGGACGTCGACCACGACTGGGCGGTCATCGAACTCGACCCCGCCCGCGTCACGCCGGTCCGCCAGGTCGGTCCCTCCGTGGTCGCGACGGTCGGCGCTCCCGCCCAGGCGATGGAGACGGTGTGCAAGAACGGCCGCACCACCGGGTTCACCTGCGGGGTGGTATGGGATGCCTATCCCGACGAATTCCTCAGCCAGGTCTGTGCGAACCACGGCGACTCGGGCGGGCCGGTGCTGCGCGGCGACCAGCTGGTGGGCATGATCAACGCTGGTGTCGGCCTACCGGGCTCCTCCGAAATGCCCTGTACCGGACCCGGAAACCCGTTCCACGATCCGGACGTGTCCAACCAGATCACCGCGGTGCTGGCCGAGATCGACCGACTCGGGGTGGTGGGCGCCGGATTCCGCCCGCTGTAGCGATCACGCCCCGCAGTTCTCGAACCGCAGGGTCACCCGGGTCCCGTGCGGGGTGCGCACGGTGTCGATCGCATCGGCCAACCCGTTCATGAGGGTGAACCCGCGGCCGCGCTCGCTGTCGATCTGCGTGGTGGGGGCCGGAATCCACCGGCCCGCATCGCTGATCGTGGCGACCAACGACTTCCCGTGCCGGAATGCCTCGAGTGTCACGGTGGCACGGGAATCGAATCCGCCGCCGTGCTCGATGGCATTGGCCAGCGCCTCGCCGACCGCCAGCAGGATGTCGTACTCGCGATCCGGGGCCACGTCGTGCGCGGTCAGCCAGCGCCGCAAGCGATCTCGAATACCGGGCACCTGCGCGGGCGCGGCGGGCAGCACGGCGGCGAAGCTGCGCGCCGTCGCATGCACCGGACGCACCGCCAGCAGCACCACGTCGTCGGTGTATCCGTGCGGTGGCGCCAAGCGCCGCAGCAACTCCGAGCAGATCTCGGCGACGGGCAGGTCGGCGCATTCGGCCAGGGCCGCGCGCAAACGAGCGAAACCCTGGTCGAGGTTCTCCCCGGGCCGCTCGATGACGCCGTCGGTGTACAGCAGGATGACACTGCCGGGAGCGATATCCGCGCGACCGGTGCCCCCCCGCGGCCGGGGCGGGCCCCCGCCCCGCCGGCGGCGG